>JADLFC010000050.1 GCA_020845775.1 Deltaproteobacteria bacterium | reverse complement strand
TTAAAGGCATTGATTCTTTCGATTCTTTATTGATAATGTGAGTATGTTTTAAGGCTCAGGACTCCTAGTTTGTTAGAGTTTATACTCCGATAGAAATGATTTCCCATAGGTGCAGTCGTTATTATGTCTAATTTTATACTGATAGTTGAAGATGATGATGATGCGCGTGCGTTAGTTGAAATGATACTCACCAATAAGGGCTATGTCGTCAAGGGTTGTGCAGGTGGAAGGGAGGCGCTGGAGGTGTTGGAGAAGGCAAATAAGCCCGCTCTTGTTCTTTTGGATGTGATGATGCCGGAAGTTAATGGCTACGATGTGTTAGTGAGCATGAAGCAAAAGCCAGAAACCCAAAATATTCCAGTGATAATGTTAACGGCTAAGAGCCAGGGAGATGATATCATTAGTGGTTATCAGCATGGAGCCGATTATTATATTCCAAAGCCGTTTACTAGTGAGCAGCTTCTCTATGGCATAAGTCTCTTCCTTTAGGGAGGTAGCGCGAAGCTCTTTTGGCGTCTAAAGATGTGTAGGTAGTTATAGAATATGTCGGGTTTTGTTGTTCTCGAAGGTGGAGAAGGTGTTGGCAAGTCGACTCTAATAGTCGAGTTAAGCAAGTCCTTTCTAGCTATGGGTGTAAAAGTTCTAACTACCAGAGAGCCAGGCGCTACGTCTTTGGGAAAAGTGCTGCGAGACTTGCTGCTAGACCCGCAAAGAAAAATAGATAAAATGGCCGAGCTTTTGCTTTTTGCAGCCGATAGGGCGCAGCATGTGGGTGAAGTAATTCGGCCTGCGATAAATGATGGAGCGCTGGTTCTTTGCGATCGATATGTTTTTTCTACGATTGCTTATCAGGGCTATGGCCGGGGAATAGACCTAAGAAAGCTCGAATTTCTAAATAGCATTGCGAGCAGCGGCTTGCTTCCGGATTTGGTTTTATTACTAGACCTTGAGCCGGAAATTGCTATTCGCCGCGTTAGTAAAAGGCTAGAAGAAGTCAAGAAATATAGCCGATCCGAGGTGTCGGAGGCAGATCGCTTTGAAAATTGCGATATGGAGTTTCACAGGGCGGTGCGTAGAGGGTTTTTAAATTTAGCAAGCGAGTTTAAAGATATTTTCGTAACTCTTGACGCTTCCAAGTCACCGCAGGTGCTGGTCAGCGAGGCACTTGCTCTAGTTAGAGAGAGGTGCGGGCTTTAGCGTTTAAAGGTCATGGACAATATTATAGGGCACAGTTCGACATTACAGTTGTTGCAGCACATGGCGTCCCGAGACCGCCTGCCACATGCGCTACTGTTTAGTGGGCCTCCTGCGGTCGGCAAACAGCTCATAGCGCGGGCCTTTGTTGTGCAGTGCATGTTGAGCATAAAAAAGCGTTTAAAACCAGCCATCGATATTGAGGCAAATTGCGAAAAGTTAGTTAGGAATGGAACGCATCCAGACTTTTGTAACATTATCGTTGAAGATGGGAAAAAGGACATTTCCGTTGGCCAGGTTAGGGCTCTTACAAAAGAGCTTTATCTTCAGCCATACTATCCAGGGTGTAAGTTTGCACTGATTAACGATGCGCATCGCATGTCTATTGCAGGCAGCAATGCTCTCTTAATGTTATTGGAGGAACCGCCACCCAATACTTATATAATTCTAGTTTCCGAAGCCGCGCATAGGTTGCCGCGCACAATAGTATCTAGGTGTCAGGTTGTTCATTTTTCTTACTTGCGACAGGAAGATCTTAGGCAGGTTATACGCAAGTTGCTGAATGCGCAGTCAGAGGAAGAGAGCATGGTTGAGAGATTGACTAGAATATGCGATGGCACGCTTGCGCCATTATGCGTAGGCGATTTTGTCGATTCTCGGAGTTTGTCTATTTTGGATAGCAATGGCTTAAAAAAACATTTGGCAAGTATTGATGTAGAATGTGCTTCGCTTCATAGGCAACTGTTGCAGATTGCCGCAAGGCACGAAAGTGCTGTTTCGATAGCAACTACTTTAGCGCAGGATGCCGATAAACAAGTTATTCTGTGGCCGGCCATTAGGACATTTGCTAGGTATGAGTTGCAGAAGGCATGTGTCGAAAGGCGAGATGTGGCGCTTTGGGCGGATTTTGGAATGCAAGTTTTATGTGCGGAGCAGTTAGTAAGAGAGCGCAATGCGAATTTAGAACTTCAACTTAGCAATCTACTGTTGCGTCAGTTATAGCATTTGCAAAAAGGATTAGAGATTCACGGGAGCTGATAATTGTGAAAAATAAGTGCGATTGTAGCGGTAGTCAGGAGAGGTATTACGTGACGACTCCGATTTATTATGCGAATGGCCATCCGCACTTGGGCAATACGTATTCGACTACTTTGGCCGATAGTTTGACTCGTTTTAACAGGTTTTTGGGCAAGGAGGCTTTTTTCCTAACTGGCACTGATGAGCACGGAGATAAAGTTTATCAAGCTGCCTTAGCGGCGAACAAGACTCCCTTGGATTTTACAAACGAGGTGAGCGATTTATTTAAAAGCACCTGGAAGGAATTGGGCTTAGAATATTCACGGTTTATCCGCACTACTGAGCCTGAGCACAAGCGAGTTGTGCAGATGATATTGTCGCGCATTTATGAGAAGGGAGATATTTACTTTGGCGATTATGGCGGCTTGTATTGCGTGGGATGCGAACGATTTTTGACGGATAAGGAGCTAGTTGATGGAAAATGTCCAGACCATCAAGTTGAACCAAAATATGTTAGCGAAAAGAATTATTTTTTTCGCATGTCTAAATATCAGGAATCGCTTATAGAACACATTACAAAAGTTGCCCCCGATTTTATTCGCCCAACTAGATACATGAATGAGGTCCTCGCGCTACTTAGGGAGCCGCTAGAGGATTTATGTATTTCTCGACCTAAGTCGCGCCTTACCTGGGGAATAGAATTGCCGTTTGATTCCAATTACGTGACCTATGTTTGGTTTGACGCGTTGATAAATTATTTATCTGGTGTTGATTATCCGGATGGAGATAATTTCAGGAAATTTTGGCCGGTGTCTGAGCATATTACGGCTAAAGACATAGTTAAGCCGCATGGCGTGTTTTGGCCGACAATGCTAATGGCTGCGGACATTCCACTTTATCGACATCTCAATGTTCACGGCTATTGGGTTACGCCTACCGGAAAGATGTCTAAGAGCTTGGGTAACGTCGTAGATCCTCTCGCCATAAAGGAAAGGCATGGCATGGATGTCTTTCGCTATTACGTTTTTCGCGAAATGGTGTTTGGCCTTGACGGTACTTTTAGCATGCCGTCGCTAGAGACTAGATACAATGCGGATTTGGCAAACAACTTGGGAAACTTAGTTAGCCGCAGCTTAGCGATGGTTCATCGCTACAGAAAGGGCGAAGTGCCCGAATCTAAACTCGAAGACCCAATGGATCTTGAACTAAAAGATCACGCACTCGCTTGCATTGGTCGAGTTAAGGAAGCTGTGCAGGCCATGGAGATACATAGGGCGTTAGAGCATATATGGGTTTTAATTGACGCCGTGAATGTATATATCGATCGGACTAAACCCTGGATTTTGGCTAAAGGGCAAGGAGATGTTTCCTCTAAAATAAGGCTCGATAACGTTCTCTATGTGCAGTTAGAAACGATTAGAGTAATAGCTGGTTTATTGACAGCCTTCATGCCAGACACTTCTGTGAAAATCCTAAATTTATTGGGTTTTAGGGGAGAAGAGATTAAAGCTGAGCAGGATTGGCGAGCTGTAAGCGAGTGGGGTAGGTTGCGGTCAAAAACTTTTGTGAACGAGGCAGAGATTCTTTTTCCTCGATTAGAAGATGAGGCAAAGGTTAAGAGCCATTCAAAGGAGGAGTTTAAGTTGGAACAATCCACTGTCAACACGGCGGCGAGTCCGAGCGAAACTAGCAATTTCGTTTCATATGATGATTTTTCGAAAGTTAGTTTAAGAGTTGGACAGATATTAGAAGCCGAGCGCGTTATAAAATCGGACAAGTTGCTAAAATTGTCTGTAGATTTAGGCGAACTATCTGGGCCACGACAAGTTATTGCCGGTATTGGAAAGTCATATCAAGCTGAGGAGCTAATAGGGCGAAAAGTTGCCGTGGTTGCAAATCTTAACCCACGAAAAATAATGGGCTTAGAAAGTTACGGCATGTTGCTAGCTACGTCGGACGCTATGGGAAAGCTTCATTTGCTCGAAATAGATGAAGCGGTTTCGCCAGGGAGTTCTATTGGTTAGTTACAAGAGATCAGTCCTTATAATCTTGGAGCCGTGTTGGAATTAATCGATACACATTGTCACTTGACTTCGTTCGATGCGGAAAGACTTTCTCAAGTGTTAATCAATGCCGAGAGTCGCAATGTTAAGAAAATGCTTTGCGTTGGTGCTGGCATGGGAGATGATTCTCCAGGTCTAGCGGTTTCTTTGGCGAATAAGTATTCAAACATTTGGGCCAGTGTTGGGGTTCATCCCCACGGGGCTGCTAGTGTTGCGAATGTTTCACATTTAAGCCGTCTCGCTGCGGACAAGCGGGTCGTAGCTATTGGGGAAACTGGTTTGGATTTTTTTCGCGATTGGGCTCCTAAGGAAAGCCAGGTAGAGCTCTTTGTAAGTAGCATTGTCCTTGCTCGTGAATACAAGAAGCCTTTAATTATTCATACTCGCGATGCCTTAGAAGAGACGTTTGCAATTATGGAGAGGGAGAAAGCCTGGGAGGTGGGAGGTGTAGTGCACTGCTTTGCGGGAGATGCGGATTTTGCAGAAAGGTTAAGAGATATAAACTTTAAAGTTTCCTTTCCCGGAAGTATTACTTTTAAGAAAGCAGATAAGCTGCGAACGGTAGTTAAGCAGATTCCTTTAGAGCAGATAATGCTAGAAACTGATACGCCTTTTATGGCTCCAGAACCATTTAGAGGTAAGGACAGTGAACCAATGCACGTCTATGAAGTGGCAAAAAAAATTGCGGAATTAAGGGAGTTACCTATCGAGGAGATTGCTAGGGTTACTAGCAAGAATGCTATGGAGCTTTTTAAATTTTGTGACTATACCGTTTCCAAAAAGTAAGTTAAATATTTTACTTTTTGGAAACGGTATTTGTTGTTTATTGGCAAGTGCTTCCGCACTTGCTGTTTATACCATTTACAAAAATCCTTTTTGTAAATGGTATAAATGGCTGACTTGCACGGAAGTGATATTGATAGGCATTTTGTTTGTGTTGTGCTAGTGTGCGTTTGCTAGAGTGATAAGTAAAATAATTAAGAAATAGCTTTTTATGTTTAGTCCTGACGAGCCTTTTATAACTACTACTTTGGATGCAGCAATTGGCTGGTGCCGCAAATATTCACTTTTTCCTTATCCATTTGTAACGGCTTGTTGTGGCATGGAGTTTATGGCTGTTAGTTGCTCGCATTACGACACTGATCGCTTTGGAGCGGCGCTTCCTCGTTTTACGCCTAGGCAAGCTGATTTGCTTTGGGTAGTTGGAACAATTACTCACAAACAAGCCCCCGTATTAGTGCGCGTGTATGAACAGATGACGGAGCCTAAATGGGTTATTGCTTTTGGAGCCTGTGCAGCTTCGGGTGGTTTTTACGATAATTATGCTACTGTGGCTGGGGTAGACAAACTAGTGCCAGTAGACATGTATATTCCTGGCTGCCCGCCCAGGCCGGAAACGATTATAGATGCCTTGATAAAATTGCAAAGGGATATTCATCGCTCCAAACAGCCGCTGTTGCCACAAGACGATACCGAGCATAGAGATTTGCTAGGTGTGTATGTTGAAGCTAAGAAGAAAGGCAGATGTGTCGGCGCACCGTAGAAAGTTAACTTTTTATGCGCTTTGGTGGCGGTCGCCGTTCGCCAATTTTTATTTCTTCTTCTTTAGGACTTATTATTTTGCTTGCATGTGCTAGCAGCAGTAGCAGAATAGGATATGCTAGCCACCGCAGCAGTTCTAGTTGTTCGTATGCAAAGCTGTAGGTTTCAATTAAGCTTTCTACAAGTGTCTTATCTATAAGAACCGAAACCCCTAGCGTCACAGTGCAAAAGAAGCATTGGTTAAACAGCTCCTTTAGATCCTCTCGCTCTTTTGGCTTTTTCATTCTTTTTGCCGTGGCCCACAAGGCAAATATAAATAGGAAGAGCGGAAGAAGAAACCAAATTATGTAACGCGTTTCTAGCATTGAATAATTTTCCAGCTATAGCTTTCCCATTGAAAGGGAAACTAATCATACTTAAGGGGTATCGTTAATTTTTGCAGATAGCTTAAGGCGTCAGTTGTTTAGGTTGGGTAAGTAGGCGTAAACACTAGGCATAACGCCCCCTTTTTGCCGATCCCTAAGCGTCCACCCAGGACGCTTAGGCGGCTTCTTGTTCGCCCCAAAGGACGCGCTTGATATAGCGGGTCTGACGCACTCCCAATACTTGTTCGACGGCAAGGACCACGGCTTTGCCAGGGTCTATTTTTTTGCCGTTTTGGCTATGGTAATCGATCATTTTACTAGCATAATTTGCAATATGAATGCCTTCGCGAACTGTAAACCTATCGCTTTCCTTGTGGGCCAATTCGAGAAAGTCAGCTACGTAGTCGAGCACTACGGGGTTAGCATGTGGTAAGTTTTGCTCCAGAATTTTTCGCTCTTCACTTCTGTCAGGAAAATCTAGGAGGATTTGGGGCTGAAGGCGCGATTTTATGTATTCCGGCAAATCAAAACAGCTCGCATCGTCGTTCATGGTGGAGACAAAGCGGAATTTGGGATGAGCTCGTATAACTACTCCGGCTGTAACAGATTCTATGTAGCGCCGAGAATCTAAAAGGGGCGCAAGAGCCGCCCAGGCCTTTTCCTGCATGCGGTTACCTTCGTCAAATACGATTACACCGCCTACGATCATAGCGGTTACCAAGGAGCTCGCTATGTAGTGAACTGTCGAAGTTTCTTTTCCCGTCTCAACTATTACAGTGCTAATGAGCACGTCATTTGGTTGTGTGTCCGATGTAGCCTGGAAGAAAAAGACCGGCTGATTTAGCATCTTTCCTACGCTGTAAGCCAAGGCAGTTTTACCAACCCCAGGTTTACCGATTAGGCGTGGATTCATTGGAGTCGAGTCGCCTCCAGAGCAATGCCAAGAGGCTAGCAGTTGATCTAGGACGCCACTATTGCCGACCCAGTTAAAATCGAGTTCTAATGGGCGAGCAAGGCGAATGCGCAAACTGTCGATTTCGACATGGGCAATGTCAGTAGAAGCATCTACCTCGATCTTCTTCATGAGATCTTCGGCTTTTACCTCTGTTTTTTCCTTGCTCATATTAGAGATTGTTAAAACCTTTAGTAAACCCACTGTTTCATTAATAATAGTTATGCTAATCTTTTACTTTAACGTTACATCACTGCTCGTTTCTATAGGTGCAATTACTTGAAAAAGTATACTTTTTGGCCTTGTATTTTTGCATTAGCCCTGCTTGGTTACGGTTTTTTGGTTTGTGGCATTGTTTTGGCTGAGGATATTTTAGGGGAGGGGCTTAGTATTAGAAAGCCTCTTACAAAGAAAGATATGGAAGACATAAAAAAACGCCTAACGCCTTTGCAGTTTAAGGTTACGCAGGAAGAAAAGACGGAGCCGCCGTTTGACAATTTGTATTGGGATAACAAGGAGCCAGGCATTTATGTGGACATAGTCTCTGGCGAGCCGCTTTTTAGCTCCTTAGATAAATACGATTCAAAAACCGGTTGGCCCTCTTTTACTGTTCCGCTTGTGCGTGAAAATATTATGGAGAAATCTGACCGGAGCTTATTTGGACAAGAGCGCATTGAGGTTCGCTCTAAAAAGGCAAATTCTCATTTGGGGCATGTTTTTCCCGATGGGCCAGCGCCAACTTTTCAACGCTATTGCATTAATTCGGCAGCTTTGCGCTTTATTCCACTTAGCGAGATGGAGAAGGAAGGTTATGGCGAGTTTTTATCGCTATTTCAATCTCTGCCTGGGCAGGAAGATGCAAAAAGTGCCCGCAGCGAGTCATTTCAGACCGCTGTATTTGCCGGTGGATGCTTTTGGTGCATGGAGGCGGATTTCGAGAAGCTAACTGGTGTAATATCGGTCGTTTCTGGTTATAGCGGTGGAAATGTAAAAAATCCCACGTACGAAGAAGTTTCAAGTGGAATTACGGGTCATGCGGAAGCGGTAGAGGTAACATTTGATTCCAGAGTAGTAAGCTATGAGGAGCTACTGCAAGTGTTTTGGCGAAGTATTGATCCGACGGTTAGGAATCGGCAGTTTTGCGACGTAGGCTCGCAATACAGGACGGCTATTTTCTTTAATGGCAAGGAGCAAGAGGAGATTGCATTAAAGTCCAAGGAAAAAGTCGCTAAAAAGCTATCGCAAGTAGTTACAGAAGTAGTGCCACTAGAAAAATTCTATCCAGCAGAAGACAACCATCAGGATTACTACAAGAAAAACCCCATCCGCTATAAATTCTACCGCCTAAATTGCGGTCGCGATAAAAGGCTTAAGGATATTTGGGGGCGCTAATAGACTAGCTTCTAAGGACCGCCAAGTGTAAATATTTTTGGTGGAAATGTGTTTAGAGCTGCTATGCTTTGTCTACTCACTGCATTAAAAAATCCCCCGCCTCCTGGTATTAGCCCCAATAGAAACGTTGGATATGGATTAACCGTTAGCTGCACGCGCGTAGCATTTGCAATCCATGCGATATTGCAACCGAGGGGTGGGTCAACTGTGCCGGGCACAATCTCATTGCAGTTGCGATTTTGCCTAAGCTCATTAGGGATTACGCGAGTTGCGAAGTCGCATGTAGCTTCTAGTTTTACAAATTTATAAACCTTGGTAAGTGGATTAGACGCTACCCACATAGGCTTATCCGTGCCGCAATTGCCAGTGTGTTCAGTGGCGTTTGTATCTATATTGCCATAAAAACCTCTTTCTATTACTACGTGCACATTTCCCATTTGGTACGTTGTGCTTTGGTATTTTGAGGAGCCACTTTCGAGGGAATCTTGATCGCTTACTATTTCTGTATCCTCAAAGTAACCCGGGCTCGCTGCCAGGCCGTCGGAGCCAAATATCATGCTTTTTCTTAAAGTGTTGATAGCTGCTCTCTTTGCCGCTAACCAACCCGACATGGTTCCATCCAGGCGCGAAGTTGACGCCAAGGCCACCGCATCTGCAGTTGTTTGGAGGGTGGTATATGCTAGTTCGGCCCGTCCCATTTCAACTACTAGCGTAGCAATAATTGCCATTATGGGAATTACTCCTAAAACCATAACCACTAGTGTAGCGCCATTTTCGTTACTTGTTCTATTAAAACACACTGCGCGCATCTCCTGCTAAGCCTAAATACCGTTACTGCCCGTGCAATTAAAATCTCTGTTCTCAACCACTAGTTCAGTTGAGGTATTTGTAATCCGAGAAGTGTCAGAGAGGAACTTGCAAAGCCCGCAATTTGTTGGTTTCGATGAATTGACATTTACAATCCACTCGCCGATGTTGTCAGATTCACCAAGGCTAACAGTTATGGTAGCATCGGCAAATTCCGGAAAACTGGAGGTTAGACTTGTTTCAGCCGCGGCTTTTAGCGATGCGGTTATTTCGTCGCAATCGTTTGTTCCTTGTGGTTTGGAGAGTTCTGCCGCTGCCATTCGCGCGACAGTTGACATCGCATAGTTATGCAAGCTCCGCTCGTAGAGAAATAGCGATATGTCAGCTACTCCTCCCACTAGTATGAAAATAAAGCCTAGCGATAGAGTGATTTCTAACATTAAGGTGCCTGACTCATTTTTCGAGACTTTGCGGACTTGCATGTTTGAATTTAGGTTGTATTTATTTGTCAACATGGCACTTCCATTGCATATATGCTTCGAGTGTTTAGAGCGAGAGTAGCTAGCAAGTTTTCCCAGCAGTATTTGCATTTTGCATCCCCCGCCCGGCTTGCCGATACCTGAATGTAGTAGATTTGCACCTCATCCTCTACGTCTGTAACTACTGAGGCAGTAAAACCCCAGCCGTCAACTATGGCGTTTGACTTAGTCAGGTAGTCACAGGCTAGTTGAACTGCCGTCTGCGTTACCGTTGGAGTATCGCCTGGATCATATGGGCAGGATGTAGCGCTGCTCGCTGCCGCCGTGCAGGCAGTAGAGCCGATGTCGGCTGCGTAAGCGGCGGCGGTTCTAGCTCCATGCCGGCTTGCAATTGATAGCGATGTGATTTCAGCGAGGTTGTGGCCTAGTGTCATCGTGCCGGCGCCAAATGCCAGTAAGACTCCAAAGAAGAGAGTTAGCTCCAACAGGGCTACTCCCCTTTGAGAGTTTTGCTTGTCAATGCGTGCAATCATCGAACTAACTACCTCTTGCAAACACTACTCCACAATTACTGGCCTCTCAGTTGGAACGCAACAATCCGTATTATCGGTTCCGCAGCAACAAATAGTCGCCTGATGCCAGCCCGAATCATTGGCATTAACCTCAAAATGCGGATCCCACCTCATTCGGTAAAACCCACCGGTTGCAGCATCGTATACATTACTCAAAGGAACTCGATCCGGCTTGATTCCACAGGCGTTGACACCGTCACAGTCGCCACCTGCTGGGGCGGGCAGATTATTTTGAGAGAACGAGCAAGTAACGTCGTAGCTCGCTTTGTCACAGCCCTTGTTTGCCCATAGTACAGCAAGTGGCTGAGTTCTGTAATTCCAGTCGTAACAGATTGAAGTGCCATTGTTGCAAGTAGTCTTGTATTGCCCGCCGCCCGCTACGAATTCCACACCCGCTACATTGCTTTTGCATGAGACGGTATTATTGCGCGAATAGTAAGTCAGCTCAAGTCTCGGCTCCTGATAGTTGCCCCAAGTGTCTGGTCCGCCATGATAGGTGGCTGTGTTTACATATTCGCCCTTGATGCGGCAAGTGTATTTGTTTTTTGTAGCATCGTACGCTTTTATGTCTCCAGAGGTTTGCTGACTGTCAATGCCCACCGGCTTGGTGTTGTATAGATACTGCTTGCCATTCTTTTTGTAGGGGAAAAACAATATTTGTGGATTATATTTGTGGATTGCAGCGTTTGTATCAGCTAAATCGCGATTAAAGATTGTGAATTTGTGTTCTCCAACGGAAGTGCATCCCATATTGCACCTGATCTGTGGACATAAACCTTCGGGCATATTTTCGCAGCCAGGCTGACCTACCTTTCTGCAGCAAAACCGCTTCTCCATAACGACATCATCCGTGCCATTGTTTAATTTTAAAGAGAACCTACTACCAGCGGTGGTGCACTTTCCAACGATTGTGGGGTGTTCTCCGCAAGAGTTTACGAGAACTGGAAATGTTTGGGCAGAAAGATCGCAAGCTGGCGGGGTTGGACCATTCTGCGCTATCACTATAGCGCTATCAGAAGTGACGTTATTTTTATTGATCGGTGTCATCAAAGTGATGCACTCCCACTGTTGTGTCGAGCTTGTGTAGATGTTCGCATTAGAAGTTAGCCAGTTTGAGTAATAATTTGGGGCCGTACCATAGCTACAGCTCAGGTAGTCGTCTTGATTAGTTATCAGCTTCCAATCGATCGTGTAATTTGAAAAGCCGTTAAACGTGGTGCCACAGCCATCGGGTGGTGGAATATAGTCCTTGTTACATGTATAAGGTCCAGGTGGTGGGCCAGCGAGTAGATTAGCAGGGAGTAATGCAATTGCAGTTAAGCATAAGAACGAGAATAGACTGCTTCGTAATGATTTCATGTGATGCCTATATGTGCCCCAAAAGTAGTCCTGTTAACCGCAGGTGTATTGCTTAGAAGTGTTTTCGGCTTATTTGGCAATTTACTTTAGAGTAGTGGGGGCTTATTGCTGCTAGAAAAACGTTGACGTGCTAGGAACGACCGCGGGCTTTTTTTGGTGGGCGCGTAGCCCAGTAGTGGTGTAATTATCTCGAAATTATTAGAAAAAAAGCTCTTTTACTCTCAGTCTTCTCGTTTGCTAGTAGAACCAGCGATAGGTAGCTCTATGCAAAACGTAGTGATAAATTTGTTA
>JADLFC010000049.1 GCA_020845775.1 Deltaproteobacteria bacterium | reverse complement strand
GCCTGGTAACAGCGTTTACAGGAAATTTTACCTCTAAATGCTCGAAACAAGCGTAACAGCAAAAAACCTGCTGACATCGCTAGAGCAATATAGAGCACCGCTTCTTCCATCTAAAACAAGACCGAGGCAACTTGATAGACCACAAAAGAAGCCACATAGGCTAAAATGGCCATATAGGCAAACATTATAGCTGGCCATTTCCACGAGCCTGTCTCGCGTTTGCTAACGGCTAAAGTCGAAATACATTGGCAGGCAAAAACGTAAAACACCATAAGCGATAAAACTGTAGGAATTGCATATGCCGGTTCGCCCGTCAGCGGATCCTTAGCTTCTCGGATTGCGGCAATTAGAGATTCCGATTGCTCATCCGCTTGCTCTAGGTTATTGACCAGCGCCATTGAACTTACAAAAACCTCTCTAGCCGCAAAAGAAGCAACTAAACCAAGACCTATCTTCCAATCAAAACCTAAAGGTCTAATCACTGGTTCGATTGCATGTCCAATTCGTCCAGCGTAACTATGCCTTAAAACTTCTGCTGGCTCTTGCGCGGAATTCCTAGGATAGGACGCCATGAACCATAAAATAATTGAGCAGGCTAGGATTACAGTTCCAGCGTTAACGGCAAACACTCGGACCTTTTCCCATATTTGCGCTAAGACAGATCCCAAACGCGGAATGCAATAAGGAGGCATCTCCATTACAAAATGCGATGGCTCTCCTCTAAAAAAGAACTTCTTTGCCACGAACGCGATACTCGCAGCAGACGCCATGCCGAGAAAATACAATGCGAGAAACACGAGCCCCTGCAAGGAAAAAACACCAGCGATGGTTTGATTTGGAATAAAAGCTGCTATTAATAATGTGTAGACCGGCAATCTAGCGCTACAACTCATAAGTGGTGCGACCAAAATAGTAAGCAGCCGATCGACGTGCGAAGGAATACTGCGAGTAGCCATTATTCCCGGAACTGCACAAGCAAAGGAGCTCAATAGCGGAATAAAAGATCGCCCCTGCAGCCCAACATGACGCATTATCTTATCTAGTAAATAAGCAGCTCTGCAAAGATATCCGCTCTCCTCCAGGACGGAAATGAATAGATATAAAATTGCAATTTGCGGAACAAAAATAACCACACTTCCAACACCTGCAATAACTCCGTCCACCACGAGACTTTGCAGCTGCCCTGCTGGAATAAACTTTAACGCTAATTGCTGGAGCCAGGAAACGCCGTGATCAATCAAATCCATGGGAACACTCGCCCAAGTAAAAATTGACTGAAACATGACTGCCATAATAGTAAAAAAAATCATAAACCCATAAACCCTATGGGTTACAATCCTATCTATGGCTTCCGTTCTAGTCCGTCTCTTGACATCTGCAAACGACACACTGCGTTTTACTACTTCTTCAATCCATTCGTAACGCCACGATGCCTCATACGTGGCAGCATCAATGCCAATCTCCTGCAAATTTTTTCGAAAACCCGCAACAGCTTTACAAACCTCTTTGTCACCACAGTGACGAGCAGAGCTCAACAAACCTATACCGACAGCAATAGTGTCTCTGAATTTTTTCGAAAATACTTCCGCATATACGTTTCCCAACTTTTCAGCAAAGTCGAGGTAGCTATTTTCTTTGCACCATCGATACCGAGTTGCAGATATGGCCTCATTTCTAACCGCTCCAGAAATTAAACTTTTAAGCTGCTCTACTGCATTTCTGTTTGCATGATGAACATTAATTACGGAAACGCCCAGGGCGTTTGCCATCAGTTCAGTGCGCACGACGATGCCACGCCTCTTTGCAGCGTCTGCTTTGGCAATAGCGAGGACTACTGGCAGCCCCGTATCTATGAGTTGAGAAGCTAAGTACAGATTGCGATCCAGATTACATGCATCGACTACGCAAATCACCAAATCCGGCCTCTCGGATGCGTTACTGGCGTTAAGCAGGAAATCGACAGCAAGCTGCTCATCTGGTGAACCACCAAACAAACTATAAGTTCCAGGAAGATCTACCAGTCTCGCATCGCCAATTTCCGGTAGTTTTATTCTAGCCTCTCGCTTCTCAACCGTAACTCCCGGATAATTTGCCACTTTGTAAGATAGCCCGGATAAGGAGTTAAAAAGAGAAGTTTTGCCAGCATTAGGAACTCCAGCTAAGGCAATTAATGGCGATCTAGATTGCCAGTTATGTAGCTCAGATGATTCTGTAAAAGATTGAAATGTAGTCAAAATATTAGTGATTTTTCTTGGCCGCCACAAAACGGCATACCTTACCGCTCTTGATGGCAATATGGTGTAAACGTCAGCTCCTCTAGCTCAGTTAATCGCAGTGATAAATTATATCCCCTAAACTTTATCTCAACTGGATCTCCGAGCGGAGCACTTCCTACCACCTCGAATACAGCTCCGCATACTAGGCCCATGCCTACTAAGCGCTGCGCAAGACTCGTATAAGGGTCGCGAAAAGCAATTACTTTGAATTTTTCGCCTTTTCTTAGCAATAATTTACTTTTTAATCTTCGCAACTCCAAAACATCCAGCCTTAAAAAACGCAGTTCAATAGACATGCCAAATATGTGCATGTCATACCAAACAGTTTTAAAATAGACAAGCTCTTTAGTCGTTAATAAACGGGTGTGTCGAAAAACATGCCATTATTTCTTAATCTCGACAGGAAGCCTGAGACATTACTATGATATAACATCATCGAAATCAGACAATCGCGTGCGGGCTAGTTGGCGCCAATTTTTTATATCCTCTGGCTTGAGTGCCAATTTTTTTTCAAAATATTTGGAGCCACAAAAGTATTGCCAATATGGGTCATGTTCCCAGCGATCGACTAGCTGCTGATCGTTAAGGCCATACAGGCGCCGAAGATAGTGAAGCCCAAGCATCAATCGAGGCGGAAAAGAAGATAAGTCGTTCGCATTTAGGTAGATAGGCTTAAGAGTTTCAAGCAGCTCGTTCCAAGACACGGCAGCCTCCAATAGTACTAGAGGGTGATCCGAGCTAATAAGCCGCGCAAGTTCATTTCGGGACTCATCACTTGTCAAGGCATATCCAACTGCCTGCAGGGCCTTCATATGTCCTCCAAGAAAGTCACATGGCAACGCCACGCCGTCCCATTTGACACACAAAACCCAAAAAAACCTACTAATGAATTAAAAGAATCACTAAAAAGACCAGCTCGTTTCACTACAACACACGGAACGAACATTTTTGCGAAAGACAGCACTGCCACCTTTTATCAACATAGCGATAGGTATCGTTCTCTATGCCGAAATACTTATTTTAGTTTACACCAAACTATATATACTAGTAAATGCTATGAATACTTATTCTAGTAAATTTATTGCGGCCTCTCTGGATAGGGAAGCTAATGAGAGTTTTAACGCATCTGTCGTCTTAATTATGGCACGATAATTATTTAGTAGAGTTTTTAATAAAACTTGCCATCTTGTCTGTCGTCTCTTTGCTCAACAAGTGCTCTGTCTTGCAAGCATCTATTTCAGCCTGGGTAGGATCGACACCTAGAATATTCACAAAAAAGTCCTGCAAAATTTTTCGCCTTGCAAGTATCGCTTGGGCTATTTTGGTTCCTTCTTTGGATAAAGCCAAAAATCTGTTGTCGTCCTCAGTTACTAAACCTTTGGCTTTTAGATTCTTCAGATTAGTAGACGCACTGCCAGTTGTAATATCCAAATAGCGAGCCACATCGCTAACTCTGGCATAACCCCTAGAAGCAGTTAGCTCAAAAATTGCCAACAAGTGATGCGCCGCACTATGAGTAACGATATTCTCGCTAAACTCCTTCCAAAGCTCCATCACTTAAAAACCCTCTATTTTCCGACATCTGGGCCGCCACCCAGAACGACTGCCACATATGATGCGATCTTGGCGGAGAGGGGGGGATTCTACGATTTTGTTTTTTGCGTGTCTATAACTCTGTAATTACAATAGCTTTTTTCTTGGGCTTTTCTGAGTTTGTATCACTAAGTGGGCAGATTTATTGGAAATTTAGACTAAAAACTGCGGAGAAAGTATAGTTATCTTAAGTCTAATGAGGATAACTATTTGAAATTACCTGCTTTTATCTATAAGTCACGGCACGGGATCTATTATCTGAGATTTGTGGTCTCAAAGCAGGTTTTGCGGAGATTTGACGATATTCAACGAGAGATCAGGCTCTCACTTAACACAAGCAAAAAACGTGAGGCGCTAAGGCGTGGCTGCGAGCTGCAGCTTAGGCTGCATGATCTTTGTTCGGAGGCGTTAATTATGGCAGAAGATTCAAAAAATAGCGGTGGCGGTGAGAAGTTTAATCTTGCAAAACGAATTCAGCAATTCAGAGCAGAAGAAGATCTGCGACGAGAAAGAAAGGCGCTTGAGCGGAAGCAGTACTATGATGATCATAAACAATCACTGCTAACAGAAGGCGAAAAGCGGAATGGCTTACTTGATGTTGGTGGCACTCAGGTTCAGACAGTCACAAAGACAGGCAAATATAAAATTGATCTGGTAATAGCGAAATATCTCACTGAAAAAAGAGAACAGTCTAATTGGAAGATTGGCACAGTCACTACTGCTCAGTCGATCTTTGATCTCTTTATGGAAGTCATGGGAGCACGGCACTTCGATACTCTTGGTTACGAAGAGATCAGGTATTACAAGGAGATTGTATTAAAACTTCCCAAAAATAGAAACTGCATTAATAAGTTTAGGGGCAAGCATATTACAGAGATCATCGAATTGGATGGTTTTGAAACTGTATCAACAAAAACTAAGAACAAATATCTGCAATACGTGAGTGCTCTATTCGATTGGGCAAAACGACATGGTTATACAGATAATAATTACGCAGAAGGTTTTACACTACGAGTCACTGACGAGGATGAGCGTCAGCGATTTACAAAATGGCATTTAGAAAAGATCTTCTACAGTGACGAATATATGCAGTGTAACGGCAAGAAACATAAAAATGCTTTTAGATTTTGAATACCACTGATTTCTCTTTATACAGGAGCAAGAGGAAATGAACTCTGTCAGTTAAAACTATGCGATATCAAAGAAGAACAGGACATTCATTATTTTCATTTTAATGCTGCTCAACTGAACCCTAATGGCGACAAAGTTGGCAAAACAAAAGCTGCAAAAAGAAGAACAACAGTGCACTCGATGCTGATCAAACTTGGATTTTTGAATTACGTTACTCAGCAGAAGTCTGCTGGTGAGACGATGCTATTTTCTGGGCTTAAGTGGGACAAGAAGAACGGCTACTGGGCACAAGGCTCTAAGTGGTTTGATAAGTATCTTATTGGCTGTGGGGTCAAAGATCGCACTAAAGATAAAAACAAATTATGTCATCACTCGTTCAGGCATACTCTTAAGCATCATCTGAAGGAGAAGAACGTACGTATTGACTGGGCTAATCACGTTGTTGGACATACGAATGGCAGCGATTACGATGATCATGAGATCAATATAAAGCTGCTTTCAGAGGAAGTCATAGAGAAGATCGATTTCGGGCTGGATTTCTCGCATTTGATGAACTCAAGAAAAAATCCTTACTTCAGCGCTGGGAATGATGTAACTGCTGCGTTTCCGTGAATGCGCATGCTTTTGATTTTGTGGCAGATTTTTGCGGAATGTGCTAGTGTTTAGGCAGATTTTTAATTCTCAATTTTACAGGCGGCGCATATGAAAAAACTCACATGGGATGAAATTCGCAAAGAATACGATGGTCAGTGGGTGCATCTTATTGACTACGACTGGGAAGAAGGAACTCCTTATCCATCTGCTGGAGTGGTGCACTTACATGCAGACACAAGAAAAGCATTTGATCAGCTAATGATCTCTAATGATCCTATTCCAGGTGCTCGGTTATATGTCGGTGACATTAAAGAGACGGCTAATGTTATTCGGATGGGCTGTATCAGGGTAATTCCAAATGCAGCTCATTAGTTTTGATCGCAATCAGGACATACCAATTGTTGATGCATTAGTAGTTGGTCCAAGAAGTCATGAAAGAGTAAAATTAGTTTTTGATTCAGGGTGCGGAACAACTCAGATTCATACAGGCGTGATGGAAAGTATCGGGTATTCTGCACGTCTGGCAACTCGAACAATGGTAGTAAAAGGACCAGTTGGCGAGGAAGTTGAAGGATATATCGTCAATGTAGAAAAATTCAATTTGTTTGGACGTTCGATTACAGGCATGGAGGTTGGTGTCTACGATTTCGATAATTTCTCGCATTTCGGTATTGATGGTCTGCTAGGCTTTGATCTGATCAAACAGATGCATTTTGAACTAAATGGTCCTCAAGGTTTGCTGAAGATTTTTGATATTAGTGTGCAGTAATATTTTTATACTCGATTTTTTTTGTCCGGGTTGTACAGAAGATTGATTTTTAGGCTCGGTTATTTAATAGGTTTAGCTGGCATCGAGATCTCGATTCCTGATCAATCTCTCGGGAGTAATCAAAAACATTCTGCGTCAACTCGCTTGCATTTTGACAAGCGCAATCATCAGCGACTTTTCGTCTTTGTCACTCAATTTGTACCACTCCACGAACTTTACGATCTCAAGCAAAATTAACTACTTGAGATCGCAGTGGTACTTTCAAAATTGGCGGAGAGGGGGGGATTCGAACCCCCGGTGCGGGTTAACGCACACACGCTTTCCAAGCGTGCACCTTAAACCACTCGGACACCT
>JADLFC010000048.1 GCA_020845775.1 Deltaproteobacteria bacterium | reverse complement strand
TACCATTTACAAAAAGGATTTTTGTAAATGGTATAAACAGCAAGTGCGTAAGCACTTGCCAATAAACAACAAATACCGTTTCCAAAAAGTAAAATATTTAACTTACTTTTTGGAAACGGTATAGGCGTTACTCTAAAAAGAAACTTAACAGATGATTTTTTTTCGCAAATTAGCCCAAATACCTAGGACCATCTGGGCGCTGGGGTTTGTGAGCATGTTTATGGATATCTCGTCGGAGATGATTCATGCGGTGCTTCCGCTGTTTCTCGTCTCCTCGCTGGGAACTTCTGTCACGATGGTTGGCGCCATCGAAGGTTTGGGAGAGACGGTGGCCTATGGGTCTAAGGTATTTTCGGGAATCTTGAGCGATTACCTAAAAAAACGAAAGCTTTTAGCGTGCATAGGCTATGGTTTGTCAACAGTCGTAAAGCCGCTCTTTGCGCTCGCTTGGTCACCATTGTTGGTTTTAATAGCACGAATATTGGACCGTTTGGGTAAAGGCATTCGTGGAGCTCCGAGGGACGCACTGATAAGTGAAGTTTCTCCACCCGAGCTACGAGGAGCCTGTTTTGGTCTTCGCCAGTCACTAGACACCATCGGTGCAATCATTGGGCCACTTCTCGCTATAATATTGCTCTCTCTTTTTAGCAACGGTTACCGACTGATATTTTGGCTAGCATTTATACCGGCCGCTATATCGGTAGCTCTCTTGGTTTTTGGCGTTGAAGATGTGAAAGAAAAGAGTTTGGCCGAACTAGCGACCGACGAGGTAAAGTTTCAAGGAGTTCGCGGTCTCCCCCGCGATTATTGGTTAGTCGTATGTCTCGGCTGCGTTGTGGCGTTTTCTCGCCTAGGTGAGGGCTTTTTGATTCTCCGAGCTGTGTCGGTAGGTTATTCAATGGCACTAGCTCCAGTTATTATGGTGGTGATGAATGTTGCCTACACTCTTAGTAGCTATCCCGCTGGGCATCTCTCAGATCGCATCGACCGTCGCAAGATGTTGCTAGTGGGGATGATGCTACTAGGCGTTAGTGACTTAACGCTGTCACTCTGGGCGACACCATTAGGTGTATTCGTAGGAACGGCTTTTTGGGGATTACACATGGGTTTTACCCAAGGAGTCGTCGCTGCAATGGTGGCCGAGACAACGCCGAAAGAACAACGTGGTAGCGCATATGGACTACTGAATATGTTTATGGGAATCACTCTGTTGACCTCGGGTCTGCTGGGAGGACTAATTTGGGATAGCTTTGGTCCGAGTAGCATGTTCGCCATGGGAGCTGTATTTGTGGGCGTGGCTATCGTAGCAGTGATAGTTAGTTCCGGCTCATGTCGAGTTAAATATTAAATGATCGAGATGGGAATGCTAAAACTTCTTTTTTAAGGGCGTAATAAAATGAGCTTTATGACTATGACTAAGACAATAAGAACCATCTGTTATTACGCAGTAGGCATTGTGGGGTTTTTTGCATACGCGCCGTACGCACATCCGCAGGAAGAAACAGGCACTATCAATGTTGGCTTTATCGGTGCGTTTAGCGGTTCTGCTCAGGCATACGGAGATGCATCGCGTAACGGTTTTGAGCTAGCCCTACAAGAGCTCCAGGAAAAAAGGATTAAGGTGATATATGAAGACGACCAGCTTACACCTCTAAAAACTGTTTCGGCCTTTAACAAACTCTTAGCTTCAAATGATAATATAGACCTAGTAATCACGCTTGCTTCTGGTCCTTCAAGTGCGGTGGCACCGCTGGCCCAAAAAAAGGGCATAGCGCTACTTGCGTGGGCGAGCGATAGGCGGGTGTCGGAATCACGCCCCATGGTAATACGCTCATATCCTAGCGGAGAAGCAGAGGGAGAGTTAGCCGCTTGCGAGGCAAAAAAACGAGCTGCTGGAAAAAACATAGGCATGCTCATATCTAACAACCCATATTGTCAATCCTGGAGAAACGGGGTAGTCCCGGCTATAGGTGCAGAAGGCATAAAGATGGATGAAGAGTTATCGGAAGACCTAACAGATTTTAAACCATTACTGCTTAAGGCTAAATCGAAAGGGATAAAGGCTTTCGGAATCTGCTTAAATTCTGGACAGAATTCGCTCTTTGCTAGACAGGCCAAGCAGATTTTAGGGGAGCTCTTAATTTTTGGCTGTGAGTACCTACACGACAAAGCTGAAATTCAGATGGCAAACGGCGCTTTAGTTGGCAGCTGGTTTGCAACCATAGAGACGACCGCCGATTTTCGCCAGAGGTACGTTAAAAAATTTGGGAACGATAATGTGTTGTCGGGTGCCGCAGTGCATTATGATATCGCCTATATGCTTAGCGATATTTTAAAGAAAAAGGAGACAGTGGATCTAACAAAAGCGCTGCTGTCATTAGGAAAAAGACATGGTGCTATTGGAGCCTATGAACTGAAGGACGAGGGCGGAGACCGCTATATCGATGCTAAACTAGCCATAAAGGAAGTAACGCCTGAGGGCTTTGTGGTTAGGGAGTGCAATTAGAGCTTCCTCCGGAATATTAGCAACTAGGAGACAGCTTCTCAGACGCCAGATTGAAAAGTACAAATGCGACAGGGCTCTCACTTAGCCGGTCTACTCAGGCAGGAAACTTCTTATGAAAAAATTTCTACTAGCCCTACTCGTCCTTTGCTTAAGCACTCTTGCCCAAACAACTTGCTTTGCAGAGGACTCGGCGACAACTCGGCAAGAGGAGGAGCTACGCATAATTCGCATCACTCCTGATGGCGAGGATGTGCCGGTGGGTCGTCAGATAGTGATAGAGTTCGATCGAGCAGTTGTGCCGCTGGGCAGAATGGAGCGCACTAGCGCTGAGATTCCCATAAATATCTCGCCAGCGCTTGATTGTCAGTGGCGATGGTTAAACACCAATTCGCTTGCGTGTAACCTGGATGAAAAAAGTGAGCTCAAGCTTGCTAGCGCCTACGAGGTTATAGTCAATCCCGGTATTAGGACAATAGATGGGGCTACGATAACTTCGCCGTACAGCCATAGATTTATTACCGAACGTCCCGATGCGCGATATACCTGGTTTCGCACATGGGAATCCCCTAGTAGTCCGGTAATTCGGCTAACCTTTAACCAGTCCGTAACAAAAACTTCGGTTGCTAAACACCTGCACTTTTCGCTTTCCGATAGCCCACAAACTCGAATACCTGCCATGGTCACTCCCGATCCCGACGATTCCGAAATCCCCCAAGTCGTCCATGTTCCAGGGGAAAAATACTCCCTAAGCTTCGATGAGGAAACGCGCCACAGCGACGAGGATTTAAGAAATGCCGACGGAGAAGAAGCCCGAAGAATATGGATAATTCGTCCGCGAAAAGAACTACCTCTGGATATAGCCGTTAGCCTGATAAGTGAACCAGGCCTAGTTTCAGCCTGGGGAGGCGAAAAAAGCGTAACAAACCGCGAGCTAGTGCGCTTCTTCACCTTCCCTGAATTTAAGTTTGTTGGCATCAAATGTTCCACTAATAGCGGCCTACAGATAATGCTTAACGCTAACCCTAGCATACAGAGCGCTCAGCTTTGCAATCCTCAACAACCAATAGCCCTATCCTTTAGCTCTCCGGTATTGCCCTCACAGGTTAAGAAACATTGCAGCTTTAGCCCAGATTTGGCAGGCGGTAGAACCGACTACGACCCCTGGGGATCCTTGGAGGATGAATATTCAAGCCTAAGCCAGCCACATCGACAAGGACAGACTTATGAAATTCATCTTCCCACTGGACTAAAGGCGGCCCAAAGATATTCGGTCTCAATTACGACGCAGGAAGTTGGATTCTTAGAGCGCCTGTTGCAACAAATGCCCACTGCTGCTAGCGAAACTGACTCGCCCGTGACAACGAAACTACAAGATGAGTTTGGCCGCACACTATCGAGCCCCTTCGCAATTGACTTTGAAACCGCTCACCGCAATCCCAATTTTGAAATAGTGCATCGCGATGCTGTGCTAGAAAAAGATATCGACAGCGACGTTCCACTATATGTAAACAATTTAGATCGCATACAATTTAGATATCGCGCAGTAACTCCAAATCGCGTTATCCAAAACCAAGTAACTGTACAAGACATTCCTCCGGTAGATGACATACAGTTTGCAATTCCCTTTAAAGTGCGCGAAATGCTCCACGGCCAGTCTGGCGCAATATATGGCTCACTAAACACCGAACCGCCAGTCTATAAATCCGACATAAGATCGCCGCACAGATTGTTTGCTCAAGTTACCCCTTATCAACTCCACGTTAAACTAGGACATTTTAACACCCTAGTATGGGTTACCGATCTACAAAGAGGGGACGTCGTCCCTGGCGCACGAGTAACGCTTTACCGCGATGCCCTCTCGACCCTTTCAGCACCAAAAGATGTTTTGGCGGTTGGGACCACAAATTCTGAGGGCATTGCTACTTTAAAAGGCAGTGAGGATATAGATCCTCAACTTGTCCTTGCTCCATCGTGGGATTACAGCGCTAATTCCGACGCTAAAACACGGCTCTTCTTGCGAGTAGACAAGGGTAACGACATGGCGCTCATGCCGCTATCTCAGGATTTTCTCATAGACACCTGGCACGCATCCGGTGAGACAATCTATGAGGTTAACGAGCAGAAGTTTGGCCATCTGCGTGCTTGGGGAACAACGGCACAAGGAATTTACCGCCTAGGCGACACTATTCAGTACAAGTTTTATCTGCGTAAC
>JADLFC010000047.1 GCA_020845775.1 Deltaproteobacteria bacterium | reverse complement strand
GGTTAAGAGCGATTCAGCCGCTATGTAGCCTATTGCTGAATATTCTCATTATACCATTCAAAAAAAAGCTGCATTCCATCGCGGAAACTCGTTAGCGGACAATACGAAAGTTTATCTTTAGCTTTGGCAATATCAGCATAGGTAATTTCCACGTCTCCCGGCTGACTATGCTCTTCCACAACATGCAATTTCTTTCCTGCGATATCAGATACGATCTTAAGAGCATCATTTAATTGAACAGTTTGTGAGTTGCCCAGATTAAATATTTCATAACCATAGACGCGATCTAGCGCACTTACAAACCCACAAACGAAATCTGCAATATAAGTGTAATCCCTCCGAGACGTCCCATTGCCAAACTTCCTAATTGGGGTTCCCTTAATAGCCGCCTCTATAAACAACCAGGGAGCCATATCCGGTCGCCCACGCGGACCATAAACCGTAAACGGCCGCACTACATTGACGTTAATGCCATATAAATGATGATAAGTGTACGCCAGCACTTCGGTGGCTTTTTTGGTTGCCGCATAAGGAGAGATAGGCCTATCGGTTGCGCTATCGCTCTCCCGAAAAGGGACTTCTCTGGAGCTACCATAAACTGAGGATGATGACGTCAAAACGAAATTCCGAAGCCTATGCTCCTTTGCTAACTCCAAAAGATTTAAGGTGCCACCAATGTTCGTTCGTTCATAAATAAGCGGATATTGTATAGAAGGTCTTACACCTGCACGTGCAGCCAAGTGAGCAACGTGACTTATCGCATTCTTTCGAAAAATGTTTGCCAGAACGCCATAATCGACTATATCTCCCCTAATAAAGACAAAATCATTATAGCTTTTTAATATATCTAGATTATTTTCCTTAAGACAAACTGGATAGAAATCGTTTAAATCATCTATCCCGATTACCCTATCTCCGCGTTTCAGGAGAAATTCCGCCGTATGCGAACCGATAAAGCCAGCAACTCCTGTAACCAACACATCAGCCACTTTCTTAATCCTCGTCCTCTAGTCCTTACAAAGAATTATCTGCCCCGACAAGAAGTGTCTTCTGTCATGCCTCGTTATAGCGGCACTGACATCCTAGACATAAGCTCCGCCGCTTCATTCCTAATCGCTTCGAGCACACTGTCGTCATCCCCGTGCATCGCTACTCGTTTGATCCAATCTCCCACCATCACCATCTCAGCCTCCTTAAAACCCACGGTAGTAATCGCTGGAGTACCGACTCTGATTCCCGAAGGAACCCACGGCTTAACATCTCCGGGGACTGAATTTTTGTTGCAAATCAAGCCAGCCTTCTCCATTTTATTAGCCATCCACGTTCCACCTTGCACTCTAATGTCGCTGCTGCCCTTTGTAACATCGCACACAATCATGTGATTATCAGTTCCGCCAGTAACTAGCGAAAATCCATTTTCTAGCATGCGATCGGCCAACTTCTTGGAATTTGCAACGACTTGCCTTGCATAGGCAGTGTAATCAGGGCGCAAAGCCTCTTTAAGCGCAACGGCTATCCCAGCGATGTTATTCATGTGAGGTCCGCCTTGCAACGAAGGGAAGACAGAACGATCTATTTTTTCGCCTAATTCCTTCTTGCAAACAATTATACCACCCCGTGGCCCACGCAATACTTTATGCGTAGTCATGGTCATGACATCTGCATGTGGGAAGGGATGCGGATGGCAGCCAGTAGCGACTAAACCACTAATATGAGCAACGTCTGCCACAAGGAAAGCTCCTACCTCTTTGGCGATATCCCCAACAACTGCAAAATCGATAGCTCTTGGGTACGCAGTAGTCCCAACTATCATTACTTTAGGACGAACTTCGCGCGCTATTTGTCTAATGGAGTCGTAATCGAGCCTATCATCAGCGCCTAGTTTAAACTGACTAGCAGAAAAAAATTTGGCAGTAACATTAACCTTATGTCCGTGCGTCAAATGCCCACCGCTTTCTAAAGCTAACCCCAACATTCGCTCGCCTGGTTCTAACAGAGCGTTCAGAACTGCAAAATTTGCCGGCGCTCCACTAAGAGGCTGAACATTGGCATGATACTGATCTTCTTTGCCAGGAGCGAATAACTTCAAGCATCGCTCTATGGCAATTGTCTCGACTTCGTTAATATAGTCTTGTCCTTGATAGTAGCGGCCGTTTTTCCTCTGCCTTTCTCCATCTTTCCACACATAACTATAGCCCTCGGCATACTTATTCCCAAAACAACTAGCAGTAGCTTCCTTAACTGCCTTAGAAATATAGTTATCAGAAGCAATTAAGCGAACAACACTAGCTTGACTCTTTTCTTCCTGCGCGATTAAGGTGTGAATAGCTGGATCGACCTCCTGCAAAGGACTATGCATGTCGGACATTTAAATAATTCTCCAATTTTTCAAATAATAAATAGTAACAAACGGTATGGATCAGTTTACTCGACAAAAATTACTCGACAAACGTCGTTGTCGTCGGTATCTAGCATAAAAAACCAAGAGATTCAATAAGATCGCAAAAAAACGGCTTTTTATAACATTAGCGAAATTAGTAGAATTACCTAAGGATTCGAAGGCAAATGCGCTAATGTGCCGTCACATTTTTCAGTTCGGAATAGACTCGTCAATAAATAGTCGAACGGCTCTCTGAAGTTCAAACACAAGTTCTCTAAGCTTTGGATATTTCTCTTTTGCCTCGGAAAAAACCTCCCTTTCTCCATTCTTCTCAAGCTCCAATGCGATGTCTATTAACAACTGAGAAGATATATTGCGGCCCAAGTTTTTCATTGAATGGGCCTTTCGGCGAAGCGTGTTTCCATCGGACATATCAAGCGCCTCAGCGATCTCGATCAACAACGATTGTGAATCGTTAAGAAAAATATCTAAAAGCTTTCGCAGGAAGACTGCGTCTCCAAAAACGGATTCGAGCAGCTGCTTTTCGTTGAATAAGACCTGGTTATTTTGCGAGCTCATGCAGTAAGCGTTTTTGCAGTAATTACTTTACGACAGATTCGGCAATTAACGTCAAAGTCCTTAGAAGCCTTTCAATCTCAAGTGGTTTATCTAAATAATAACCCATTCCAATCTTTCGCACCGAGCGTTGAGAAAGCTCTCTTAAATAGTTGCACCACACTACTATAGGGGTAGATGGGGCCAGAGTTGCGATTCGGCGAGCGAGAACTTGGCTATCGACGCTGTCGATAGTATCGTCTAAAATAATAATATCGCAGTCACAGCTATTAGTGGGCGTAAACTTGTTAAACACTTCATTGCTACTCGAAAATATTTTTATTTCACAGGGCACATCAGAAAAAATTCTATTAAACAACCTGGTTAGCTGCTCGTCCCCTTCGACAATGCAAATTCTCTTGCCCATCAATAATTCTAGATTGGCTTTTGGAAGCAACAAGTCACTCGACAAGTTCTCTTGCGACTCTTTGCGATAAGGCAGATAAACATCAACTACTGTTCCCTTCCCCACTTCGCTCTCAACTTTTATTACACCTCCAGCTTTAAGCACCAGGCTATTTACCACTACGAGGCCTAAGCCAATTGATTCTGGAGCTTTCGTAGTAAAGAAGGGCTCAAATATTCGATTTTTCACTGCTGGCTCCATTCCCAAACCACTGTCTTTTACGGTTAGTCTAGTGCAGTAGTCACAGCGAATCTCGCCAGCAACTGCCGCAGGCAGAGCACCTCGCTCTATCTCAGTGAGCGTCACACTTAAGACTCCTCCAGTGCTCTTCATAGCTGCAGTGGCATTTGCACATAAATTATTTACAATCTGATAGGCATTGCCCGCATCTATGCTGTAGTTACCAGCAACTTCTTTAACCTTCTTACTAACCGTTACGCTTGTAGGTATAGAAGAAGCCATGCGATCCAATACGGTATCGATCACGGGACCAAAAGCAGTGGGCTTGCGAGGCGAGGCACTAGTGGTTCCGCTGTAATTTAGAGACAACACTTCTTGAAGTAAATAAGTGGCCTTCTTTGCTGCACAGATTACCTCTTTTATATCTTTGTTTAGCTCGCTTACATTATTGACATCATCGCTTGCTAGCTCCGCAAATCCAAGAATGGAACCCAAAATATTGTTCATGTCGTTAGCTATGCCGGCAGCAACGCTTCCGGTATAGGCTTGCCTTTCTGATACTCTAAGCTGATCCTCGAGCTCTCGCTTGCGCTCAACTGTAGAATAACGCTCCAAGGCCTTTTCCACTGTAATCGGCAGAACCTTTAAGTGATTATTGGTATTATCCTTAATTACATAATCATAGGCTCCGGACTTAATAGCCTTTACCGCGACTTCCTCGTTTCCTGCTCCCGTAATGAATATTACTGGAGTATTTTGCGATGCTCGAAGAACATCAAAAGCAGTTCCATCTGGCAATAAGTAATCTACTATAATTACCTCAAAACTATTATTTTCGATTGCCTCAACAGCTTCCCTCACATCCCTTACAATGGTGTAATCGTAGTTTATTTTCTGATGTTTAACGTAATGCTCAAATGTAAGCTGATCAATTGAATCGTCCTCGACGAACAACACTTTGGTAGCACCTTTTGATGGCATCAACTCGCCATCAACCGCCAGAGATGGCTTTGAATTTCTATATGAGTGTGGATCACCAGCCATTACTTTATTTTCCATAATAACAGTAGCTTATAGTCAAATAACTTTAAAAACACTTTAATGTTAACAGCTATAGGTTGATACCAATACAACACGCTTCTTATTAATCGACATTGCGCTTTGCTAACTTAATTAATAAAAATAACTATGAGGGGCAAACAAATATATGAAGCATTATAATAACTTGGTCGAAGCTTTTCGAGAAATATCGTCTACTTATTCAGACAAAGTCCTGTATTCTCAGTCTCTGATTGCTGAGCACTGCATTACTAAGGACAAACACCGGAGGTGGGTTAGCACTTCATACCAAGGCGCTAGAGAGCGAATCGACAAGATAGCTAATCACTTGGCGTCGCTAGGAGTCACCTTAGGCACAAAAGTTGCTATTCTTTCCGCAAGTCGTCCCGAATGGCTAGAAGCTGATTTTGCTATCATGTCGGCAGGCGGCATAGTCGTGTCCATATATCAATCGCTCCCTCCCAAGGACATTGCCTACATTCTGTTTGATTCAGATTCAAAGATTGTTTTCGTAGAAAACCAGGAGCAGCTAGACAAGTTAGTGACTATAATGGCTAGCCGCTATGATTTCCCTGCGACCGAAGACAGGTCTGAGTTAAACACTGCTATTGACATCGCGCACATAGTTTCGTTTGAGAACACAACTGAGCATCCATTAAATGTATCACTCGAGCAAATCTTTCAGATGCCTTTAGATAAGCCCATCGATACTTGGCAGTCCGTTAAGAGAACTGATCTTGCCTCTCTCGTCTACACTTCTGGCACTACGGGCGCTCCTAAAGGAGTCATGCAAACTCATGGCAATCACCTCGCTAACGTTAGGCAAGTCTTGGAAAGCGGAATACTGCCAGAAAACTGCGACATAATGCTGTTTCTTCCATTGGCACATTCCTTCGCAAAATTAATTGGACTATTGGGGTTTCTAACTTCGGCTTCACTAAAATTCCCTGGAGTTGCGGACAGGCACTCATCTCGTCTAAATCAAAAGTCACTTGCTATCGATCTAGCTGAGAGCAATGTACACGTAGTTCCGGTAGTTCCACGAATTCTCGAAAAGATGAAGGAGGCCATTGAAGCCAAGGCAAATGAAAACGGCTTAAGCAACTATTTGCTGCGCCTGACGTTGATGGCTTCCACAAAAAACTATTCCTCTTCCTCCTGCGCGAGCCATTGCAACATAGTGTGGAAACTTCTTCACTGTCTGTTAACGTCGATTAGAGCGAAGATTCAGTTATCGTTGTTTGGTTCCAAACTCGAATATATTCTATCTGGTGGCGCAAAGCTCAACCTCGAAGTAGCACAATTCTTCGACATGTTGGGCATAAAAATCGTCGAAGGTTATGGGCTTACGGAGACATGCGTAGCAACAAACGTAAATAGACCCGATAAGTTAAAAC
This sequence comes from Deltaproteobacteria bacterium, assembly GCA_020845775.1. Lineage (NCBI taxonomy): Bacteria > Pseudomonadati > Myxococcota > Myxococcia > Deltaproteobacteria bacterium. The sequence goes on along the minus strand of JADLFC010000047.1, from coordinate 500 downwards.
TTGGAGCTGTTGGCCCAGTGCTTGCGCCTGATATTGAAATAAAGATAGAGCCGGATGGCGAGATATGTTTTAGAGGACCAAACGTTGCGGTGGGATACTACGCTCGCCCGACAGCAACTAAAATGTCATGGGATGCGGAAGGCTGGTTCCATACTGGGGATCTTGGTTCGATAGATAACGAAAACCATCTTTCCATTGTAGGGCGAAAAAAGGAAATAATCGTAACATCCTATGGAAAGAACATAGCACCCGTGCCGATAGAGGATAGGCTGAAATCTAGCAAATACATAGATCAAGCCATGCTAGTAGGCGAAGGGAGAGCTTTTTGCGTTGCAATCGTAGTTATTAACGAGAAGGAAGTATTGCAATACGCGAGAAGCAAAAAAATGTCACTCGAAGATCCATTGCACGATAACCCCATCGTTAGCGAACTAATATGGAATGACGTAGAGCAAATCAACCACTCACTACCCAACCACGAAAAAATCCGCAAAATTATC
>JADLFC010000046.1 GCA_020845775.1 Deltaproteobacteria bacterium | reverse complement strand
TATAGCATTTACAAAAAGGATTTTTGTAAATGCTATAAACAGCAAGTGCGTAAGCACTTGCCAATAAACAACAAATACCGTTTCCAAAAAGTAAAATATTTAACTTACTTTTTGGAAACGGTATACAAAAATCATTTTTGTGAATGCTATAAACAGCAAGTGCGTAAGTGCTTGCTAATAAACAACAAATACCGTTTCCAAAAAGTAAAATGTCTAACTTACTTTAAAAAATTTCTCGATGAGTGCTTTGGGCGGGTGGTATTTGCTTAGGACAACAAAGCAATACCGCGCGCTCCAATTGCTAGCGTCAAGAGTCGTCGATTTTGAGAATCTCTCTTATTCCATTCTGCCACGGCATGATTTTTACGTTATCGATTTCGCTTGTTAAGGGAACCTGTGATAAGCAGTAGCATTTGGTGTCTATGAACTCTTTAGACAACTGTCGAAGATTTGAGATGTCGGACGCATCGATTGAATCTGAAGATTTTATTTCGACAAAAATGCGATAGCTGCCGGGCCGCTCTAGCACTAGGTCAATTTCTAAGCCATCCTTGCTTTGAAAATAGCTCAACTGAAATTTTTTTCGCAGATACTCATTTAAACGAAAGATTTCTAGTATAACCAATTGCTCGAATCGCTTGCCATAAGAATATGTCCCGGCAACGACATCTAAATGTAGATGATTGGCTAATGCACGACTAACTCCGCAGTCAAAAAGATAGAACTTAGGACTCTTGATATACTGTTTGCGAAGCGATCTATCATAAGCTGAAAGCCTAATTCCTATTAAAGTATCTTCGAGAATCTCGTAATACGTCACAACAGTTTTATCGTCGACGCCAATTGCCCTAGCAAGCTTAGAATAGTTTATGATATCGCCATCCTGTTGAGCGGCAATCTCTAGAAACTTGCGAAAAGGCCGCACATTTCGCACCAATTGTTCAGCAACTACTTCCTCGCGCAGATATGTATGGCAATAACTCTCCAAAAATCGTTCCCTTTCCTCACGTTGCTGATAGCGCTGCAAGCGTGGCAACGTTCCCCATGTCAATGATTCTTTTAGAGAAAATTGATCGCCAAATTCAATGTGAGTTAAGGGGTAAAGATTATATATAAAAGCTCGACCTGCTAAAAGGTTAGCTCCTCCGCGCTTTAGCTTTCGTGCGCTCGAACCCGTAAGGGCAAATTTTACGTTAGTTGACTCTATTAGTTTGTGAACAACATCGAGCAAAGCAGGTATTTTTTGCACCTCATCGATTACTACCCATTCAATCTCCGACGCGACACTGCGAACCTCTATCAGCAGTTTTTCCGGCGATAAGAAATATCGATCAGCCGCACTTGGCTCAAGAAGATCAATCCAAAGTTTTTTCTCTCCCTCAAATATGCTCTCAAGCAGCGTGGTTTTCCCGCTACCCCTAGGGCCAAACAGAAAAAAACTGTTAGTTTTCAGTATATTAAGAAGCCTCGGATACATACTCCGAAAATATACGCGGAATCCGGAGTTTAGGCAACGATAAAGCGGCAAGACCAGAAATCGTTAACTGCTCAAAAACACAGAGTAGCTATATCGCTTAGTAATTTAAACTTTATTTTATAGAGAGATTAAGAAATAAGCACTGTGCAAATTACAAACTATATTGTAATTCGCACAAATATGCTCCAAAGGCTTCAAAAAACTAACATTATTAAGCGATTAGCACCTCGTAGCTAGACATAATTGTTATATGATAATAATCTGATATTTATCAACCATGATTGGTGCGCTACGCGAGAGGGGAGAGAGCTGACTAGGCCGCTCACGCCATGCCATATAAATATTTAAAATGAGGTTTGGGCCCCCTGAACCAAAACCTCTAAAAAACGGACTACCTTACGAGTTCTCTTGCAGTGGGAATTAACTTGGCCGAATTCAGCCTCTCCCACTCTTCGACGAAAGAGAACCCGTAGATTCTCTGTGCCGCTTGATCTTGGATCGACATGATCCGATCAAGCGCACCAACTTCCTCTACGCAAACCTCCTCAATGAAGTCTGGGTAGTTTGCCCCTATCATCCCCTCCTTGGCCATCCTGGCCAACTGAGACATGAAGGGCTGATAATAACTTGTCCCCGTATCGTCCATCGACGAAACAAGAACAATCTTTGCTCCACGGGTAACTATTGTATTTACACCCGTGTTTTCCAGAACCCTGTCAACCAGGATCCTGAAAATCTCCTCGCTCGTTCCATACCCGCCTGGGTAGGCATAGACAGCGAGGACGTTCCCTAGAGCCATAAGCATAGCGGTTCTGCTCATAAGACTACCCTGGCTCCAAGTTATTAGGTCAGCCGAACCCCATTCGTTCGGTTTCTCCCCGGGAATTCCAAGCCGGACTTGCACAACATCCGACTTGGCAGCAATTTTGCCGCTGCCATTAACCTCGTACGATGGAGCTAAAAAACTGCTCTCTCGCACCTTGTTAATGGCATGTCTGAGGTGCATGGAATCGAGCCCCATGACTCCGGGGCCTCCTCCATTCGTGCCAGAAATGCCCAACAAGGCATCGCAAGCACGATGGAGCTTGTTAAACTCCACCACCTTTGGAGCCGCCTTCCCTCTAGCACCACCCAGAACAAGCGTGGTGGGATGGCCCTCCATACTAAGGAAAACTTCCAGGAAAGGCCGCCCTGGATGTTTGGCCTCCCGGATTGTCCTCTCCCTACCTTGCGCAACTAACTCGGCGCCAAACACCGAGTCGTAAAAAACCAGCGCTTGAATAGCCGCTGGTAAACAGCAAAACCACGCGCCAAGCTTCTGGCGCATGGCGAGGAAGGTTTCGTCGACCCTCCTCAGATCGTAGCTATGACTCTTCATAGCTACCTCCTTTCAAAAAAAGTTTACAAACCTAAAATTGGGCCCAATAGCCCTCACGTGAAGACGGCGACACGCACTTGCTCACGTAAAAGGACTACTAGAAAGTAAAATCTACTCGGTATTTCGTTTAGAAAAGAGCTTAAGAGAACTTACTATGCCTATCAAAATCGCAATTCAACCGCAAACGACCCCTGCAATTTGGAAAACTGACTCAACAAATCAGCGATTTGCACTAACTTTAAGACTCGCTCGACAGCGTAAAAACTTGTGTAATTCGATATAGATAAACCCTAAAGTAGATGCCGCTATAACCGTCATTAGGAGACTAAAGGGCAAGGGCGTTAGGCTCATTACGGCTTGGAGGGAATGGTTCGTGTAGGGGATATTCACGGGTAAGTAAAGAAGAGCACAGACAAAAATAAACGAAAGACTCATGGCCAAGAGCAAGTATTTGTTCTGAGTAAAGCCTACTTTCCACACTGGAAAGCGAGTGGAACGGGCGGAAAAACCGTGAAATAGTTCAAATATCGCAACAGAAATAAAAGCCGTAGTTTGGGCTTGCGCCAAATTGGCATTACTAGAATCGTAAACCCAATACACCAGGAGCAAAGTAATAGTCGCCATCACTAAGGGATAGCCTAGCAAAAATGGGCTAAGGCCCCGATAAATGGGCTCGTCTTTAGGGCGCGGTCGGCGAGTCATGGCATTTGGCTCAAAAGGATCGAGACCAAGAGCTAAAGCCGGCAAACCATCACTAATGAGATTAATCACTAGAATCTGCGACGCAGTAAGAGCTACGGGAAGAGAAGTTAGCGCACTGCTCACAAAAACCAAAATTATTTCGCCTACATTGCCAGAAACCAAATACGCAAAGAACTTACGAATGTTATCGTAAATCCCTCTCCCCTCCTCTACCGCCCTAACAATGGATGAAAAATTGTCATCCGCTAGCACCATGTCAGCTGCCTCTTTGCTAACATCCGTACCCGAAAGACCCATAGCTACGCCTATGTCGGATTTTTTTAGAGCCGGCGCATCATTTACGCCATCGCCCGTCATGGCAACGACGTGACCTCGCGCCTGAAGAGCTTCGACAATCTTTAACTTGTCGCTTGGGGAAACTCGCGCGTATACTGAAACCTCTTCTACGGTTTCTAAAAACTCTGCGTCACTCTTCTGCGCCAACTCGCCACCAGTTAAGATAGTATCGCTATCCTTAAATATACCCAAATCCTTGGCAATAGCTTTAGCCGTAAGCTGATAGTCGCCAGTAATCATGACTACCTTTATACCTGCCGCTACGCACTTACTTACAGCCTCCCTTACTTCCTCGCGCGGGGGATCTATAATGCCTACTAGCCCAATAAAGACATCGCTTGGTTCTAAATCTTCCAACAAAACGCCATCGGCACAAGGGCGATATGAAAAACCCAACACTCTATAAGCATCGCTTGCAAGGCCGTCATACGTAGCGAGCACTTTGTCCCGCAACAATGGCGTTAACAACTCTACTCTTTCCGCGGAAATGATTCTATTAGACCTACCTAAAATTACCTCCGGCGCACCGAGCGAATATACGTACCTGCCGTCAGGCGCACCATAAAGAAAACTAGCCATCTTGCGCTTTGAATCAAATGGAATTTCATCCAAGCGCTCATAGTCATTTACCAAGCTGCTTTTAACAAAACCCAGTTTTGCACCAAGAGATACGAGAGCGGCTTCCGTGGGATCTCCGCTTACCGAGCCATTTTGCATAGTGGCATGATTGCAAAGCACACCAATCAATACTTGCTTTTTCACCACATCTGGTATCGCTCCACACTTATTCCCATTCTCGTCTAATAAGGCACCAACAGTGCCAACCCCTTTATCTAAGAGCGAATACATTTTTCCATCGGCCCAAAGCTTCTTAGCTGTCATCTCATTTTTCGTAAGAGTTCCAGTTTTATCTGTGCATATAACAGTGGTAGAACCAAGGGTTTCAACTGCAGTAAGTTTTCTAACTATGCAGTTAATTTTAACCATGCGCCTAACTCCTCGCGCCAACGCTATTGTAACCACACCCGGTAAACCTTCCGGAACTGCGGCAACACCAAGAGCAACGCTAATCATAAATATTTCGATAAAAGATTTTGCCTGGCCAAAATACCCCAGCAAAAACATTGCTACGCAGAGAACTAATGTCGCTAGGCCAAACTGCTTTCCCAGCTTGTCCAGGCGCTCCTGCAAGGGGGTTTTTTCCTTTTTTATAGCCTGCAAGGAACTAGCTATTATACCTAGCTCGGTCTTCATTCCTGTTTCAACTACTAACGCCAATGAATGGCCATGCACAACAGCAGTGCCGCCAAAGAGCATATTAGTTCGATCGCCAATTAAAGTAGACTCATCTAAATCTCCAAGGATCTTTTCGACCGGGAGAGACTCACCGGTAAGAGATGACTCATCTACTCGAAGTTGATTAGACCTTATTATCTTGCAATCTGCTGGAACTTTCTTGCCCTCAACTAGTTTGACTACATCTCCCACAACTAAAGTCGACGCATCGATTTCGCTTTCACCGCCGTCCCGAATAACGCTTGCAAGAGGTGACAATAGATTTTTCAAAGCTTCTAACTCTCTTTCAGCGCGATACTCTTGATAAAAACCCAGTGCGACAATAAAACCAACAATTAAGAGAATTAAAGATGCCTCAATGGCCTCCTGCATACTTCCCTCAAGGACTCCTAGACTTGCAGAGATTAGAGCCGCTGCTAAAAGGATAAATATAAAATAGTTATTGAATTGCTTTAGAAGGAGTTCAGCAACAGTCGTGCGAGTAGCTTGCTCGATTACGTTCTTGCCATCTCTCCTTAGCCGCGACATAGCCTCTGCGCTGCTTAGACCGCTATCGCTCGAATCAAGTTTGGCATAGGCATCCGCAACTGAGAGCGAATGCCACTTAATCGTTCTTTCTTTTATTTGCACCATGATGCGACAATTCCCCGACAGAACAAATCATTCAACTCTTTCACGCGACACCGAAAAAATAAGACAACTGAAAATATCCGCTGACCGCAATATTAGACGATGACACACCTACACCTTCCGGGCTTTTGCCGAACTCGCTACCCAGTGGGCCAAAAGGCAATCCGACACTTGCAGTAATTTGCAAATTTTCAAGGCAATCATAACTTAAATTTATCCACGCTTGGCCACTCTCATCGCCTAAATTAAAAAAAGCATTAGCGTAAGCATTCAGCAATGGAGTTAGTTCTAACCTAAGGCCAGTGCCGAAATAATCGCATCCGATAGTAAACATTTCGCCTCGCAACAAGCGAGATATTAGGAAATCGGGCGGCGCCTTGTAATCCCCTGAATCAATGCCGAAGCCATTATAAAAATACTCCACAAAACCATATAAGTTTTTGGCAAAAATCACCCAAGAGCGATCGTAGTTAAAGACATAACTAAACTTCCAATCCCCATTTACCAGCTCCACACTCGAGACATCCAACCTAAACATTCCATCCCAGAGATCTCGCGAGACGCCGCCACCTAGCAAATTCTCGTCAAAATGCCTAGACAGAAGAAAATCGAAGCTTAGCTCATCTACATTTGTGCGCCATTTTACAACATATGAACTCTCTTTACTCTCTATAGATTGCGTTTGAAAATCTCGCCGGGGAACTACCACAAATTGGATATCGCTTTCGTCGTTCAATAACCATTGAGAATAGAGCATATCAGTGCCGACTTTATAGTCTCGATCGAATTGAGTAGGCGAAAACGGATTAAAAAAATCCAAGACGGGAAATAAAATGGCATTTCCCCAGGTAATTGCCTGTCTTCCCACAGAAGCAACGATCCTTCCCTTAGCATAACTAAACATTAATCGGTCGACTCTATTTACCCAAACAATGTCATCACCTTCTTTACCTTGAAGAGTTAAATCAAAAATTTGCCGTTTGTCGTCATCGTTAGAAGCTGAGGCTTGCAATAATGGCAATAAGCCCTCGCCGGGCGCTAGATCGCTAGACCTAAAACCAGAAATGGCAAAAACCTCGTCGTGGACGATAAATTTAAGGTATTCGCGCTGATAGGCTGTCTTTAGGCGAAAATCTAAAATGTGCAGTGGCAATGATTCTAAATAACCATTGTCAAGAAGCTCATCCTCGCCGTGCCATAATCTATATTTTAGATGCCCCTCAGTTTCGAAATTCTCGGCATCTGCGCGTTCAGAAAAGAAAAACAATATCAAAAGAAACATGGCAGTTTTTCGCCATGCGATAATGCTAACATCCGTCTTATATGTAGCGAAGTGCTTATAGAATACAGTTCGCGGAAAGCTAGTATTTAAACTCACTTCTTCTTAAAAAACATTCCCTTTTTCATTATCAAGAGTTGTTCATAAGCTTCTCTAAGTTCTAAAAACCTTGCAGAATAGAATTCTTCTTTTTTCACATTGCCAGGATTATGTTGCATATCAGGGTGATACGCCTTAACCATATCCCTATAGGCATGTTTTATGTCCTCTTCGGTTGCAGTATCGTCAAGGCCAAAAAGCGCGAGTAAGCGGGAATATTCGTCCTCGCGCTCAATCCTGCCTAAGACCACCTTTTCGGGCATCTTGCTTTGGATATACCTCACTGCTCGCAACACAAAATAAGCAACTACAACAACAAGAACCAGGCCGCATACTGTAAACAACAAAACAAAAAACCATCCAAAGTAATATCCGTCAAAAAATAGTCTAATTTTCGAGAAGAAAGAAAGGCGAGAACGAGATTCAAGCTCGGCTATGCGCGCCTCCGCAAACGCACGCGACTTATTATCACTAGCTACAAATGCAATATCTAATCTAAGCTCGTCATTCTCGCGATTATCATCGGGACGAAGCCTTAAAACTTCCTTAAAATAAGCTGTGGCGGAGAAAATGTCCTGGCTTTTAACGAGATACAATACTCTCCGCGAATAGAGCGCAGCCAATTTCTCAACAACATTTGGCTCCCGTCTTGCAAGTTCCTCGACTAAACTTTGAACATTTTTAGCATCAAATGGCCATACCTGCATAATTGCTAACAGAGAAGAATCATTCTGAGAAAATTTCCAAAGTTTTTCAAAACTCTCGCTAGCCAGCGAAACTGTATTGTCTGTCCGCCTATTTGCGCTTACCTCGGCTAGCTGCGCAATCGCTACCTCCGGCCTCCCCTGCTCCAAGCTATCTTTGGCAATAAGGTGTAGCCATTTAATTAGCTTGTCTAAAAATAGGTGATTTTCCTCCTCTCTTTCAATCCTCTCGCGCAATTTTGCAACAACCACTAAATCCTTCGTTGCCTGAACATACTCAAATCGCTCGAGCATAAAGACATAGCGAGAAATGCGCTTTGTCGCTTCATCTCGCGCGCCAAAATGCTTTTCGGCAAACTTTTTAAATACAAGTAAGTCGAGCGAAGAACCGTTCAGCGCTAGCCGCTTGACTCGCTCGACCAACATTTCTCTAAGAACATCTGCAACCGACTGATTTTCTAAGAGAAAATCAATCAAAGCCGGGGAAAAGTCGAATTTCTTTTCGACCATATCCAGCACAGCAGTAGAAAAATCAGCCGCTCCGATACTTCCCGCACTAACAGAATCGGTTAAGGCTTGAGTATCGGCCTGCTTAATCGCCGCGTCCTCCGCATAGACACAAGCTGGAAGCATTTTACAGACAAGAAACACAACACTAAGGATAGACAAAACTAGAGAGCGACGAGCTAAGCGGCGAGGAAAATCAAATGATTGTGTTTCGCACATTGGTCTTAACTCATAACGTTCATTATCCACCTTTTGAAGCAACTATAGCATAGACGGGAATACTTAGCTCTCTTTGCTGAGGATCGGGATGATTTGTTAGAATCTTCACTTGCTCTTTTAAGGTTCCATTAGCTCCGGCAAGAAGCTCAATAGATAGCTCGAACTCACGACCCTTGTTTTTTTCTGTAAAACTCACGCCAATTTGCTTATTGCTAGTAGAGGCAGACAATATCTGCACAGCTTGTGAGCCACCGTTACTTAGCCTTACTTTTCGCGCTATAGCTCGAGCCAATGGCCCCTCTAGTAGTCCAAAGGAAACATTTGATGGCGACCATTTAAGATCGCCTTCTACTCGCGCGAAAACCGGTAAATTTATTACTGGCCTCTCTGCACTTGTCGTCTTAATAACAACTTTTGACTTAAGCAAACCAATAGGAACATTGTCTCTTAACCTAACTATAAAGCTTTGCGAGCGAGCGTCAGGTTGCTGCTCCTTTGGACGCTCAACTAAAATATCGTCGGAAAGCGCCACTATATCGAGGATATTAGCACTTGACGCCTCAGAGAAGCGCACTTCAACGGACTTCTCGACCGGGTCACCTTTATTTACATTCCCAAAATACAAACGTGGTGGATCGACGTCGACATCGGTAACTACAGTCCCGCGGAATCCTATGACTGCAGTCGCATTCTTTGGATCATTTGTATATATTCGGATTGTCTTAGTTTTATACGCGTAAAAACCTGCTGTATTAAAGGTAGCAGCAATTTCGCTTTCTTCCTGCGGGGCAATTTCCTTAACCTGAGCCGTCGCAACTGTGCAACCGCAATCTGCTAAAATTCTATGAATGATAAGCGGTGCCGTACCAATATTTTTCACCTTAAACGCATGATTCACGACCGTACCCTGAGCAACCTTACCAAAATCATGCATGGGTTTTTCTATTGCTATTTTTGGAACTAGCTCTTCAGCGTTAGCCGATAGAGCAGAAGCAAGAAGGCAAAAAATCCATACAGCAAACTCAATTCCAGTGGAACTAAATCTAGAAAGCGAAACTCCATTCATCGCTGAATATTAATCTCCTCTAATAATTTTGTATGAACATTGCCGGAAAGGAAATCGGGATGAGCTAAGACCTTGCGGTGTAGGTCTAGGTTAGTCTTAATACCTCCAATAATACATTCGTCAAGCGCCACAGAGAGTTTTCTTATTGCTTCAGCTCTCGTCTGTCCACGCGCAATTATTTTAGCAATTAGCGAATCGTAATAGGGAGGAACTGTATACCTATCATACAAGGCCGAATCTACGCGAATTCCCGGCCCCCCAGGCATATGAAAGCCTACAATTTGACCTGGAGACGCCATCTGCGTAACAGGATCCTCAGCATTGATTCTCGCTTCTATAGCATGTCCAACCATTTTTACCGAATTCTGAGAAATAGCTAGTTCCTTGCCCGCAGCAACCCAAATTTGCTCCTTTACGAGATCTACCAGAGTTATCATTTCAGTAACGGGATGCTCGACTTGAAGCCTAGTATTCATCTCTATGAAATAAAACTCCTGCGTAACCGTATCTACGAGAAACTCAATAGTACCTAAACTAGCATAACTTATAGCGCGCGCTAAATGAATTGCGGCATCGTATAATCGTTCGCGAGTCTCCTTGCGAAGACCTATTGCTGGCGACTCTTCTACTAGTTTTTGATAGCGACGCTGAATGGAACAATCCCTTTCGCCCATATGAAGGGTATTTTGAAATTGGTCGCCCAATATCTGGATTTCTACGTGACGCGCTTTCTCTAAATATTTTTCTACGTATATCCTTGGATCGTTAAAGGCTGCGGCAACTTCTCTTGTTGCCTGATTAAAAGCCGCCACGAAATCCGCCGGATCCCTCACTATCTTCATCCCCCTTCCGCCGCCACCAGCACTTGCTTTAATCAAGACCGGGAAACCTATCTTTTCGGCCTCGAGCAGGGCCTCGCGCGTGTTTACTCCAGCTTCCTCGCTTCCGGGAATGACGGGCACATCGTTTTTTATAGCGACGCGTCGGGCCCGAGATTTATCTCCCATAAGGCGCATGTTTCGCACTGTTGGACCAATAAAAATAATGCCGCACTGGCTGCAAATCTCTGCAAAAGAAGCATTCTCGCTCAGGAAACCATAACCTGGATGAATTGCCTCGGCGCCAGTTGCAGCAGCCGCAGAAATAATTGCAGAAACATTTAAGTAAGATTCGCTAGCCTTTGCTGGCCCGATGCAAATGCTCTCGTCCGCTAATTTGACGTGCAGAGCGTCGGCGTCAGCAGTAGAATATACAACTGCCGTTCGTATGCCTAATTCGTGACATGCTCGCAGAATCCTAACAGCTACTTCACCGCGATTGGCAATTAATACCTTGCGAAATGGGGGTTTCGGCATTGTCTAAATATCCGCTAGTTAATCTGCCATACCGGCTTACAAAATCCTACGCTGGCTCGATTTGAAAGAGGACTTCCCCATATTCGACCATTTGCGTATCCTTTACGCAAATCTCAACTATCTTGCCGCTTACATCCGCCTCGATTTCGTTCATCAATTTCATAGCTTCAACAATACAGAGCACATCGCCCTTGCTCACTGAGTCTCCTACGGCGACATAAGCTTTCGCATCGGGCGAAGGTTTATCGTAAAAAGTTCCAACCATCGGGGAAAGCACTTGATGCCAATGATGCTTACCTACCGTCTCTTCAGCAGCTCCTCCCTGAGTAAGCGCCCTTTGTTCAAGTTCCCCCTGAATGGCGTTGCGAGAAACAACTGGCGAGGCGAATCCTTCACTGGCCCCAAGGAACTGAACACCTCGTCCACTGCCAACAGTAGTTACACCACCAGCCTCGCGCTTTATCTTTAATACTTCCCCTTCTCTTTCAAATTCAAATTCTGTAACGTCTGACTCCTTTAACATCCGCATAATAGTCGCCAGGTCGCTAAGATTAAATAAACTCGTCACGCAATGACTCTCCTTAGGCTCGTTCAATATACTCACCAGTTCTAGTATCAATTTTTAGGTGATCTTTTTCATTTACAAACAGTGGAACCTGCACAACGGCACCTGTTTCCATTATCGCTGGCTTAGTTGCACCAGAAACAGTATCACCTCTCACCCCTGGATCGCACTGTGCAATCGCCAAAATGACAAAGCTTGGAAGCTCGATACTTACTACTTTCTGATTAAACAGCAACACTTTAACCACTTCGTTTTCTTTTAAATAGAGCCTTCTGTCGCCGACAGTAGAGGCAGGTACGACTATTTGCTCGTAGGTATTAATATCCATGAAATGAAAGCCGTCATCAGATGCATACAATAGCTGCATTGAGCATTCTTGAATATCTGGCCTTTCCACTCGCTCGGTGGCTCTAAAGGTTTTCTCAACAACCGACTGATTGAGAAGGTTCATTAGTTTAGTCCGAACAAAGGCCCCTCCCTTACCGGGCTTTACGTGCTGAAAATATGTTATTTCATAGGGAATCCCATCAACTAAGATCTTCAAACCATTTCGAAAATTACTTGTCGTATACATAAACTAATAATTACTAAGTTTTTTTGTTTTCGAGCTGTTCAATAAGCGCTCTAAGAGCTAACCTATAGCCCTGTGTTCCAAGTCCACATATCAACCCATCTACCACTGCCGTTATGTGCGAATGATGTCGAAACGACTCCCTAGAAAACACATTTGAAATGTGAACCTCAATCACTGGAAGGCTAAGGACTGCGATAGCATCCCTTAGCGCGATGCTGGTATGGGAGTAGGCAGCCGGGTTAATAATGAGTGCAGATATATTTTGCTGTATGCGCTTATTGGGCGCCGTCATGACAGCTTGCACTGCATCCACGAGCTCGCCCTCCGAATTGCTCTGATATGACCATATGTCATATCCTTGCCCTGCCGCCTCTTTTACTAAACCTTCCAGCAATCCTTCTAATGTCTGGCTGCCATAAATTTCCGGTTCACGGCTTCCTAGAAGGTTTAGATTGGGTCCATTTATTACTGCTATAACCTTTTCCATCTAATGGCTGCTTATCCGCTTTCTATTCGTCGATCTCGTCGAGCAGTTCTGCAAAATCCGCCTCAATGTCCATCTCTGCAACCACTTTCGACTTAATATCTTCATTATCGGGATTGCTTACAGCACCTCCGCCACTCTGATTGCCATGCTTAAAGTGACTGCTTGCAACACATGCTGAATCGCTAAGCCCCGAATGAGGGCATAGTATATCGCCAAAGGAAGCAATAAGTCTATCTAATGACAAATTTTCACGGTCATTTACGAGAAGTCCGAATCTTCTTCTTAATTCTAGAAGCTCCTTTAGACAGAACTCATTCATCCCATCCAGGTAAAACAATCTAGCTAGCAATAGCCGAGCTTTTAGGTTACTAGGATCTCGCGCCAAACCGGCAAAACACACCTCTCTCGCTTCTGGTCGCGTCTTAGCATCAGTCGACAGCATTTCAGCAAGCTCAACAAATTCCGGACACTCTGGTCTCGCCGCCACGAGCAGTCGGAGTCGTTCTAGTGATTTTTCCACAACTACCTCCAGTCAATATACGGACGAGATTTTTTTCAACAAATAAAAATGGGGCCGAATGCAAGGGCCCCATTTTTTTAGAATGTTTAAATGTTGGTATCTATCGAGACTATCCGCAGTTATTTACTCCAAACAGCGTAATTGTGAACGAGTCGGTTAGCGTAAACGCCTCACCGGACTCCGTCTCTCCGGTCAACACCACATCGACAACATAAGTTCCATCGATAAGCGCCATTCCAGTTCCAGCATACGACTTTGAGCCCCCATCGAAACTCGCTAGGAACGTCGTTACGCTACCAACTGTCCCAGGAGCAACTTCTGTGGTTACTGCCTCGGTTATTGTTAGACCCGGCCGACCATCGTATACAACAAACGTAGCCTCCCCGAATATTAACCGCTCGGCAGTATCATTCGAAACTTTAAGCGTAACAAGCGTATCCGTAAAGGTCTCCGGATCGTCATGAGTTCCATCAGCGTTGCAATCCGTGGTAAACACAGTATCAATCGGATCAGTTTCAGACGCCTCGCCAAGACCATCCGCAATTAGCACAGATGAGATACTGATTCCGCCATCTGTTACATCATCCGGTGTTAAATCCACTATTAAGCCCCCGCCCATGTTTCCACCAGCCGCTCCTGGCCATCCCTCAAAGCCTTGTGGAACATCGCCAACGCATTTTACCTGTGCGCGAGTTTTCAGGCCGTAGCCATCGGGCCCACGGCACTCCATCATAAAGCTCCCAGGCGTAGTGCATCCAATCACGCCGCTCATCATGCCATTTGTTCCAGTGCTCTCGAAGCTAGTTCCCCCGGCTGATGGCTCAAGTATGGCAATGCCGCGTTCCGATTCGCAAAACAATCTTAGCCAGGCCAATGGCGCTCCCAGTGGATCTAAGGCTGTAACCGAAAAACCAGATGTCGACCCAGTCGCCAGCGTTGTGGGAGCAGAAATCGTAAGACTCGCTCCCGCGCCACCATCCGCAACAAACTGAGCGCCAAGCCCCGCAACATCATTCCCCTCATCGCCATCAGTGCTACCCTGTGAACAACTAACAAGCCCAACTGCTACTAGAACCAGCATGACCCTAGCAAGTTTTTCCCTCATTTTGGCTCGCAACATTTTCTTAATTTCCCTTAAACCAATCTACGACTTATCTGTCTCTACCATTAGCTCTGGCCGTTCTAGACCACAGCGACAAAACATCATTACCTAGCCCTAGTCCTAAGACTCTTCATCCTCAGTCAAGACTTCCTCAACAACAGCTTCCTCCTCTGGATCACCGAAGCTATTAATGTCCCCACCTACTCCTGCGCCTTCTTGGAATCCTCCGCCGAAGCCTTCCCCTACTCCTTCACAGCACTCTGGCAGCTCCGCGAACTGAATCTGATAAAACACCGGATTAGTCTCAAATACATCGCCGGCCTGAGACACTCCCACAACTGTGCACTCCGCCACCATGCGATACGGCAATTCCGGTAGCGAGTTAGTATTGACATTAAGGTACGCTATTATATCTGGAGATACAATTTCCACCTGACTATATGAGGTAGCAGGCTCTTCTCCTTCTGACGCTGGGAGCACCGTAGTAAAATGCCATGAATCGCATGGTATATTTAATGAGCTATCAGCCCCTGGTACCGTATAGCAGCAGTCTATTCGCTCAGATCTAATAAACTGGGCTGACAAATTATTCTGCAGACCAATATAGCCACCCTGCAAGCCTTCTTCCTCCGGATCCTTATCGATTGGCACAAAAAGAGGAATCACTCCCTGCAAGCCCTCCACGTCGTTATTTAGATAAACGACAGTGCCAGCATCGCCGGCATCGCCATCGCCAGTTTCAAAAAAACCAAGCGCCAAGAAAGACGTTCCCTGGTCATTATTGGTCGCTGAACCACACCCAAGTGCCGCAGCCACTGTCATTGCCATCACTACATTCTGCAGACGAATCCGCTTAAGAATCGACATTCGGTCGCCCTCCTAACAAACTACCTGTTACAATTCCTGGTCAATACCACTTACTATTTTTTTCCTGAGGCTCACTACACAATAGACGCCTCGATATTTCGCACTCCCAAACTATGATACACCGACGACAGAGGCACTACCTGTTGCGTAGCCTTACCCATCTCGCTCAGCAAGATGAAATTCAAACCACTTGAGCTTCGCTTTTTATCTGCCCACAAAGCTCTAACCCACTTCTCACTTGCCAGGGCTCCACCTACCAGGTCAGCCGGCACTTCGACAGGCAGATGAAATTTCCTAAGGAGAGATTCCACCCTGTCAAGAAGCCCTGACTCACTAACCCCAAGGAGCTCACCAATCTTTAGAGCCTGCACCATCCCAATCGACACCGCTTCGCCATGCAGGATCTCCCCAAAACCAAGTAGCCCCTCAAGCGCATGCCCAATCGTATGTCCGAAATTTAGCTGTGCCCGCTTGCCCAAGGTATCGTGCACATCCTGCGCCACGAACCTTAGCTTCTCCTTCACGCAGCGAGCAACCATCTCGCATACAACTTCTTCATCTCGAGCAGTTATTTTATCCGCCTTCTCTTCAAGCCAGATAAAAAAATCACTCGATCCAATCAGTGCGTACTTAACTACCTCCGCCAGTCCTTCGCGATACTCTCGCTCTGGTAGTGTCGACAATAACCTCACATCCTCCAATACCAGCGCGGCTGGGTAAAAGGTTCCGATAATGTTCTTGCCACCCTTCGCATTAACAGCCGTCTTTCCACCTATCGCCGCATCTACCTGCGCCAACAAGGTCGTAGGAACCTGCACCAGTCCAACGCCACGCATATATAGCGACGCGGTTAATCCAGCCAAATCTCCGACCGATCCGCCACCCAGCGCCAGAATTACGTCGTCCCGATTAAACCCATTTTCAAGCAGCAAATCCACAAGCCTCTCAACCTCAGCAAGCTGCTTTGCAGCCTCTCCTCTAGGAACCGTCGCTACAACAACGCTTCTCCCATCTCGCTTTGCTACCCGCTCCACAGTCTCACCCCACAGACCATTCACCACCTCATCGGTAAGTAACAACACCTTCGTCGCCGATGCGTATATCTCATCAAGATACAACCCAACGCAATCCAGCAATCCTCGGCCCAACACCACTCTAGCGAGTCTCTTGCCTAAAGGTCTTATGTCCGGCGAAACCGGAACAACAACCCTTCGCTCACTAACGAGAACCTTAGCTTCCGCCTCGACTACCTCACTTACCACTTCAATATCCGCCCAATCGGCGAACACCTGAATATCGGCGCAATCATAGGCAGTAGCCCTAGCCCTAACAAGCCTTTCAACCGCCTTGCAGAAGTCCTCCTCGTCAAGGAACTCGCTAACTGACTCGACGAGTAGCGGCCTAATTGCCCCCTTACCCGCTTTCCTCGCTGCCAGTTCCTGCAGCCACAAGCGACCTGCAAGAGTCCCTGGAGAACTAGTTAAACAAACTACCTGCGCAGCATTGAGGGCCGCAATGGCATCGACATTTTCCGATCGAGTGGTTAACCCTCCACCAACCGAGAGCAACTGCACATCTCCGCGTTGAAGAACCACTCGCAGCGCCTCAGTCTCATACTCCCTAAAGCGACTCTCTCCTTCTACCCTTATTATTTCTGACACACCCCTTCCCAGCCTCTCCTCGACAAACTCGTCTAGATCTACACATTTTAGCCCCAGCCGCTTACATAACGACGACGCTACCGAAGACTTACCTGCCCCCGGCGGGCCTATCAATATCACTAGACCACAACCGCCCATGCCACCCAAACGGCCCTACTGCTACTTCGCCACTAGGTAACAACTCACCAAACTGCACTGCACTACATCAGACTTGCGTCGAAACTACCTTCGACAATGTGGGGGGTAATGAAGAATATTAGCTCCTCATCTCCCTTATCCACCAACGACCGTCTAAACATGTGCCCTAAGAATGGAACATCCTTCAAGAACGGCACACCGTCTATGCGATCGTTATCCTCTATTCTATAGACGCCGCCCAAAGCGAAGGTTTGGCCACTCTTAACTAGGATAGTCGACGTTGCCTGACGCTCAAGCGTCGAAGGTATGTTGTCAACTATCCTATCACCAAAGGTGCTCGATTTTGCAAAGATATCGAGCAGCACATAGTAATCGGGCGAGGCCTGAGGAGTAACGTGCAATTCTATACCAACGTCAATTTCTTCAAAAGCCGAACTCCCACCACCAGAAGCAGTCGCTCCAGCACCGGTAGCAACCGACAGACCCGAGTTAGGAAGCTTAACGCGTACGGTTTCTACGCTCTTTATCTCTGCTTCTTCGTTATTAACCGTTGCTACTTGCGGACGGCTGATTACGCGAACCTTACCCTCAGTCTCTAGCGCGCTAAGGCGAGCCGACAACATTCTACTCCCATCAGCCGAGTCTAGAACCGCGCTTACCGCACTACCTGCAGCATCAGTTAAGACTGCTGGGAAGTTTACCGCCTGCGGGTTCGCAACGTTCCCGGTTGCTCCGCCGCTAGTTATACTATTTGGGAAATTGAGCCCAGTTGCGTTCCCAGTTTCGGGAGATTTTGCATAACTAAAATTCCACTGAAAGCCGAGATCCCGCAGTATGCCGCGTTGAGACTCAACTATTTGAGTCTCCAACAACACCTGAGGCGTCCTCAGATCAAGCTTGGAGGCGAGCTCCATTACCGCTTCCTGTCCCTTTTGTATGTCCTTAACGATTAGCTGATTTGTTCTCTCGTCCACGCTCACAGTGCCGCGCTCAGACAGTACCGTCTCGACTTGCTCCTGAATATCAGTTGCTCGCGCGTAACTAACTCTAATGTAGTTAATCGACAGATCCTCTAGCTCCTCCAGCGCTTGCTTAGCTTGCTTAAGAGCCTCGCGCTCCTGTCTTAGCTTTTCAATTGGAGCGATTCGCACTACATTTCCCTCGACAACCTGCCCAAGGCCATTCGTCTTAAGTATCACATCAAGAGCCTGATCCCAGGGAACATCTATTAGGCGCAACGTAACCTTACCGCTTACATCGTCCGCTGCTATAATATTGAGGTTAGACACCTCCGCAATAATGCGAAGCGCATTGTCGATATCTGTGTCTTGCAGATCGAGCGATATTAAGCGGCCTACGTATACCTTTGCACCATCGGCCGAACGAACTCCAGTGACATCAGAACCACTAACGCCAGTTGCGGCTCCTGGAATATCGTCCTCAAGCGCTTCTGCGCCTGCGGTCGGTTCGCCATCGGACTTCTTATCATCTTTGGCTTCTTTTGCCTTACTATCATCCGCTAGCTGCGCCCGAGCTTTCGACTTGTCGTCAGCAGACGGCAACGCAGCTACTTCTATAGTATTACCTTGGCTTTTTGCCTCCAGATCAACGCCAGCTTCCACAAACATGCGAACGACGGCGTCTGAGCCCTCTTGTACTACCCTAGCGGTTCTAATCCCCGGCGTCGTCGCTGTGGTAATTTGCGGCACTTTTGTTGACTCGACTGCCATAGCCCCGGGAATCGTGAGCACATATTCGGTTGGCGCTGCCTTTTTAAGTTGATAGGCGGCTTTATCGCTAAGGGCAACTACAATCTTACCATCCGTGCTGCCATCCCTAGCGGCGAACTGTAGAGAATCTACTGTCAGATTAGCGGCGGCTGGTTTAGCGTCTTGCTCTACCAGACTAGAGACTTGATCGACCTTGTCGATACTTCCTTCAGCAACAGCGTCAATATCTGAACCGCTCGCTAGAGCTTTCTCGTCAGCTTCGGGCCTCGCAGCGAGTTGCTCTGAATTTCCGGCACTAACGACATCAGCATTTGCGCTATCCTGGACAAAGGTTACAATCACTCTGCCCTCAGATGTCTCTACGCTTTGCTCAGCGGCTGACTCATTTGCCTGTCTAGCTAAGTCGATCACCACCCGCGTTCTATCGGCATGACTGCCAACGCGAACAGCCTTAAGGAAGTCGTCGTTTTCTACCGAGTAGGCGTTATTTTCGGCAATCGCCTTGCCAAGCAAGTCAACGACTAGTCGAGCTGGCTCCTCCACTGAGGACACGTCGATTTGAGGCTGTTGCTCGTCCGTAGAGATTATCAAACGAGTAAAACCTACGCCTCTCTCGAGCTCTAGACCTACGCCGGCGTCAGATGCGGACGCTATCTGATGCAGCTCTAATACCTTTGATAGGTCCGGGCTTGCGCTAGCCAATACATCCGACTGTCCTTTTACTTCCGCAGTCGAGTCATTAACGCCTTCTAATGTCGAATTAGCTGCACAACCATTTATAACTGCTAATAAGGCAACACAGCCAAGAGCTTTGCTAAGCACGCTCATGAAGTTCTCTCCTCACCCTCGGGTCAATCTTAACGAAAATTCTTTCGCAATATCACTGGCGTTACTTTGCCACGCCAGTGAAGGCTTAATTATTTAACCAAAGCCCGAGAAGCCTCATCTAGCTTGCTCAGGCGAATACCGTCGAGTATCAAAACTGGCGGTAAACGAGTCTTTCATAGCCTGCAATTGAAGGTGAGTAAAGGAAAAAAATGACAAAATTCCAAGTTCATTTAACTTTTAGTTGCTTTTTTTTACCAAAAGCTCGGTAAACAAGCATTAAAAAAAGAGCAAATCAACAAAAAAACCCTCTTTACGTCCGGCTACGCACAGCTACTAGGCCAATTCGCATGCTTGCAACACATGCCTATCTAGCTAAAAAAGCTTGCGCCTCTAAAGCTGCCATGCAGCCATTGCCGGCAGCCGTAATTGCCTGGCGAAATACGTGGTCCCTTACGTCGCCGGCAGCAAATACACCGTCAATATTAGTTAGCGTGCTATCAGCTCTTGTTAATAAGTAGCCGTTACTATCCATGTCTAGCGCTCCTTTAAACAAGGCCGTGTTGGGGACATGTCCGATCGCATAGAATATAGCATCGCATTCGACTGTTTGCTTTTCAAGAGTTTGAGCGCATTCCACTACGAGGCCAGTAATGCCGCCTTTCCTTTCTCCTATTAACTCGACTGGCTTCTTGTTCCACAGCACTTCTATCTTTGGGTGAGCCAAAACCCTATCGGCCATTATCTTAGATGCGCGCAGTTCATCTCGCCTATGGACTAGTCGAACGCGACGTCCGAATCTCGTAAGGAACAAGGCCTCTTCGCACGCCGAATCTCCTCCCCCAATCACGACGATTTCCTTATTGCGAAAGAAGGCGCCGTCACACGTAGCGCATGTCGATAAACCATAGCCCATTAGCTCAGATTCCCTAGGCAATCCTAACAGCCGGGCCGATGCGCCGGTAGCAACTATGAGAGCTTTAGCCAACACCGAACCGCCATCGAAACTTACGACAAACGGCTGTTTGCTTAACTCCACCTTAGTTACTAGCCCCTGGACGATCTCCGCACCAAATTTAACAACTTGCTTTTGCATATCCTCCATAAGCTGCGGGCCCATTACACCTCCTGGAAATCCTGGAAAATTTTCTACCTCCGTCGTCGTGGTCAATTGCCCACCAGGTTGCGGCCCATGCATAATAAGAGGCGATAGATCTGCCCGACTAGCATAAAGCCCCGCGGTTAGCCCTGCTGGACCGCTCCCAAGAATAATTATGTTTCTAATGTTTTCTGACATATCAACCTCCTATATATTGAGACATTGCCACACAGCATCATTGGCGCAACTTCGACTTCGGCGAACTATGTTAATTTGATACTAATGCAACTACAATTACAACAACCTTTAAGCAAATTTAAATAGGCAACTCATGAAACGTTTATTGGTAGCCAATCGGGGAGAAATAGCAGTTCGCATTATCCGCGCGGCTAGAGAGCTAGAAATAGAAACCGTTGCAATTTACAGCGACGCCGATCAAGGCTCGCTACATACTAGACTAGCCGATTATCGCATTGCGTTAAATGGGCGCAGCGCTACGGAAACATATTTGAATGTTGACAAAGTTATCACGGCCGCCATTCAGTCAGGAGCGGACTCGATTCACCCTGGATATGGCTTTCTGTCGGAGAATCCTTATTTTGCCGAGGCAGCAAAAAAAAATGGGCTTATTTTTGTTGGCCCGAGACCAGAAACAATTTCTTTAATGGGAGCAAAAGATCAGGCTAGAAAAACAGCCTCGCTAGCCAATGTCCCAGTGCTACCAGGAACGGAGGTTCACTCATGCCAAAAGGCGACACAAGCCGCAATTAACGAGTTCGGCTACCCCGTCATGCTTAAGGCAATATACGGCGGAAGTGGTAGGGGAATGCGAATCGCGACAGATCCAAGCCAACTTAAGGAAAAATTTGAAGAGGCATCGCGCGAGGCGCTAGCTGCATTTGGAAATGGCGGCATCTTTGTAGAGAAATACCTCCCAAATCCTCGTCACATAGAGGTGCAAATTTTTGGCGATGCGTACGGGAATGTCGTGCACCTCTTCGAGCGAGACTGCTCACTTCAGCGTAGGCACCAAAAACTAGTCGAGGAATCACCTGCGCCAAACTTACCTGCGAACCTTCGCGACAGAATATGCAAAGCAGCCGTAGAGTTGGGAAGGCACGTCAATTATATAGGGGCTGGCACAGTAGAATTTCTAGTGGAGACTGATGAGGAGAACTCTGCTAGGGGCAACTTTTACTTTCTAGAAATGAATACGCGGATTCAAGTAGAACACGCTGTTACAGAGCAAACAACCAGCATAGACTTAGTAAAACTGCAGCTTCTAATCGCTGATGGCAAAAAACTTCCGTACTCACAGCAGGAAATTTCAAACCGTGGCCATGCGATTGAATTTAGAGTATATGCAGAAAATCCCTCGAAAAATTTTAGCCCAACGACGGGACAAATCAGCTACATTTCGCGACCTTTTGGGATAGGCGTTCGAGAAGATAGCTGGATTGAAGCCGGAACCGCAATAACGCCTTACTACGATTCACTATTATCCAAACTAACAATATATGGGAATACCCGCAGCGAAGCACTCGCAAGAGCCGGATCACTTCTAAGCGAATATCGAATCGAAGGGGTAAACACTACACTTGAATTCCATCGTTGGCTGCTCAAACAAACTGAATTTATTCAGGGGCAAGTGCATACTAATTGGACAGAAAAAAACTACAACAATCAAACAGTTTACCCAGACATGGTTGGCCCGTTGAACGCATAATCTCAGCTGCACATAAAGAAACCAATCAAGGAAGTTCTGTATCTAATCTAACTATAGGTGCGTGGATAATCAGTAGCTTTCCGACCCCACGCTTAACAAAAGGCTTTTGCGTTAGGAAAAACATGCCGTTACCATACCGTATAGCGGAGTGGTATCAGCTATTGCGCCGTAATTGGAACAGGCCGAGGGGGCAGATAGGTAAACTAAAGCTTCCTCAATCAACCAACAGAAGTGGTTGAAAAAAACAATTGTTTCGTTCGGTGTTTGACACCTTAGTAAAAAGTAGTAAGAGAGAGTTAATTGGTTTCAGGTAGTTAAGGTTTAGTGTGGTTTCGTTTTTAAATAAAGGTTGAACTCATGAGTGTCCAATCTCTACTATTAAAATCAATAAATAATTACTAAGGGAACGAATCGAACACGGAGAAAATTCATGCGCGTTTTGATTATTTTGCTTCTTTTTGCTGGAGTAGGCCGTTTTGGCCCGCAAAATTACTATCAATGCATTTTAATGAAAATTGAAAAAGGTGGTTCTTTTGAATTTGTGCAAAAAGTCCTGGACGACTGCGATAAAAGTTTCCCGAACAAAGAAACCAAGAAGATGGGTCTTGGCATGTTTGGGCCACAAACTGCGGACGAATGTATAGCGATTTACACTAAAAACGTCAAAGGAGACGAAGCTCGCGAAATCGTTAAGAAAGCTTGCGAAAGGCTTTTTCTCCTACAATGACAGGCGCTCACTAGAGATAAGACTTAAGAGAGTGAATAATTTTAATAGATAATAATTTTTTTAAATACACAGAATTATGGTTACAGCAATTTTCCGAAGGCAAGAAATCAAGAATAAAAAGCAACAGTTCTCAGCGGGAGTTTATTGTTTATTCTTATTTATTATAATTTCGCTATTCATTTCGCCAACGGGAATAGTTTCAGCGCAGCAAGTAAACTACGAACAAATATCAACTGAGATAACTACTTACTTTCGGGCAGCTCGAGCTGTTATTTCAGACAACCAGGATCTGATAAATAACCCCGATATTGGCAATAAAGATCTTACGGCTACAAAAGTCGAAGAAATGGCAAAGAACAAGTACTACGACATGACGAGCATGCCCCTACCGTTTAACGAAAGTGTCGTAGCGCTCACTAACGCAATCCGCTCAGTCATGGATCAAGCTCAAGACAACATAAACAAGCCGGGCGTGCGTTATAAAAACTTTTTACCGGCAGTTTTCGCCAAGAAGGTAGCCGATGCATTTAACAGAGAGATGCGAGACAAAATGTTTATTAAGCTTACAGCTCCAAGTACATACGTGCGCAACTTAGCTAACCATCCAGACTCCTGGGAGGCAACAGTGCTGGATACGAGATTTAGCCTGCCAACATGGACAAAAGGGAAAGCATTTTTCGAAGAGAATCTTCATAGAGGCAAACAAGCATTTCGTTTTATTCTACCAGAATATTACGGAAACTCTTGCTTGAAATGCCATGGAGAACCAAAGGGAAGTCTAGATATAACCGGTGGTAGAACCGAAGGAGGAAAGCTAGGGGAGCTTGGC
This sequence comes from Deltaproteobacteria bacterium, assembly GCA_020845775.1. NCBI lineage: Bacteria > Pseudomonadati > Myxococcota > Myxococcia > Deltaproteobacteria bacterium. The sequence goes on along the minus strand of JADLFC010000046.1, from coordinate 19,569 downwards.
GGTGCGATTAGCCTAGCAATTTACAAGTAACATTAGGGCATCAGTCATATGGACACAATATTCAACACCAAAGCTACTATTCACAGCAGTAAAATAGCCATTTCAGCTATTCTTGCAGTGGCGATATGGGCGTTAATCGCACCAGATGTCGTTTTTGCTCAAGGCGCTATCAGTGCAGTAGAGGTAGTGAGCACCAGGTTAGATATGCTTTGGGTAATTATATGCGCAATGCTTATCTTTGGAATGCAGCTTGGATTTTTGTGCTTCACCCTCGGATGCATAAGAGAGAAAAACACAACAGTAGTTGCTCTAAAGAACGTTGGAGACTGGGTTGTAGTAACGATTGTATACTTTCTCTTCGGCTTTGCCATCAACTTCGGGCTTAGCGATAGCAGTTTTATCGGCAAGGGCTTCTTCCTTGGCAACGGCTTGGACGAGCCACGGGAGATAATGTATTTCGTCTTTCAGCTTGCCTTTGCAGGCACTTCGGCCACTATTGTTTCCGGCGCTATGGCCGAGCGCACTAGCTTTAAGGCTTACCTAGCTTTTATGATTTGCATGGGTTGCTTTATTTATCCGATGTTTAGCTACTGGGTATGGGGGAATGGCTTGGTCTACAGCAACCAGCCCTGGCTACAGCAACTTGGATTTAGGGATTTCGCGGGCGCTAGCGTAGTTCACAACATAGGCGGTTGGTCATCATTAGTAGGAGCTTGGATAGTTGGTCCACGTATCGGCCGTTACAAAAGCGATGGAACGCTCTGCAACCTAGAACGCACCAATAGCCCGTACTGGCTATGCGTTGGAACATTTATTTTATGGGTAGGCTGGTGGGGATTTAATGGGGGGAGTTTTCTCGAGTGGAACGAGCAAGTTCCTGGCGTTATTCTAAACACAAATATTGCGGGTGCAGTAGGAGGAATATTTGCCTTTTCGCATTGCTGCTTGTTTCAAAGAAATGAAGACATATACGCAAAATCCATCGGTGGCATTCTCGGCGGACTCGTTGCAATAACGGCTTGCGCCGACGTAGTCTCTCCCGTTTCCGCAACTGTAATCGGCCTATTGGCAGGAATAATTCACAACTTAAGTTACGATCTCGTTTTGAAGAAATTGCGCTTAGATGACGTAGTGGCGGCGGTTCCCGTTCACGGCTTTTGCGGAGCCTGGGGTCTTCTATGCGTAGCTCTGTTTGGGAAACCGGAGTCGCTACCAGCCGGCTCTATGCTAGAACAGCTTCTCTCGCAGGTTATTGGAATAGTCGTGTGCTTTGCCTGGTCCGTAGGCACATCCTTGCTATGTTTCTTCCTAATTAAATCTTCGGTGGGAATTAGAGTGCCGGCAATGCACGAAATTCGAGGGTTAAAAGTTTCGGAACTAGACTCAGATGAAGATGCCGAATAAAAGTCTTTAAATCTGCGTTAAGGAGTAAATCTTTATGAAAAACATCTTAGCTATACTGGAAAAAACAAAAGGCGTTATGGGAAGTGCTATCTTTGACGAGCATTACGGCTGCCAAGAACACTCCTTACAGCCTCCCTATAATGCATCGACACTGTCAAAAGTAGTTAGGCAAGTGGAGGAACTAGCGGCGATCAATAGCTCTATTAGCGATTCGGACAATATTTCATCATTTGCTGCAACATTTGAACGAGCATCGGTGCTTATTAGACACGTTCACAATTTGTACCTTGTAGTTATTTTCGAAAACTCAGTAAACACTTCCATGATTAGCGTTGCTCTTAACGCCGCCAGCATGAAACTTGAGAAATCAGCTGCTTCCGTTTCTATTTCTCCAGCCCGAGTTAGCGCAAGCAGGAAGGGTACAATCAGCACCAATCTCACAAAGCTAAATTCGCTAGAAACTAATACACCACCAGTAAGACCAAGAAGTCCTTCTGGAAACCTACAGGCTCTTTTAGACGAGATGCCAGACAAGGCACAAAGAATTCCTCGCGATGCTGTGGGAGAAGCCATGATTAACCATATCTTAAAGACCTGCGTTCACTATTTTGGCAGCAATGCAGTAGACATAATCAAGCAGGAGCTCGAAGCTTTAGGGGTAACGCCTAGGACATTGAGAATTGGACAAGTTGCTGACTTACTACACGGATTAGCCGTGAATCTTCCAGGGGCAGGACAAAGAGAGGAATTCTTAGCCAAAGCACTCGGAGATCAAGTTCACTAATAACAACATTATGGATAGAAATAAACAACAGCTATGGAGAGCAAACGCGACCGCAGAGCCGCTAAACGCTCACTGCTGTCTATACCTTGGGAATGACGAACTTGTAGCAAACAATATTAGGGCATTCTACTCCTTACATGGATATAAGTTTAGCGTTCTAAAGGCTAAGAGCGAGAGAGAAGTTAATGATATAGTAGCAAAAAACCGAATTGCATTTGTATTGGCACATGTGTCAGATCCTTCCTTAGCTGGTCAAAGCCTCTCTCCATCATTCCCTCTTCCTGCCGTTTGGAGTCCGCCATTAGTTATTGCCGTTAACAAAGAACCGAATTCAAACGAGCTAGAAAATTTTAGGCGCCAAGGAGCCATCTTAGTTGTTGGCAGCATGGACTCCAGCATGAAACACGAGAAGGAACTACTTTCTATTATTAGCGGCAAAGCTTACAAATATCATGCAACTTCGCTTCTAAAAGTACTATGGGCATCAGTAAAAAACGAGGGGTTAATGATGCTTGTTGTGGTCTCTTCCAAAGGGTGGCACGGAAGTATCTACATAGAAAACAACATGTTAGTTCATGCTGAAACGCTCAGCAAAGTTGGACTAGACGCACTAATTGAGCTAATTCCACTGCAAAATACCTGGTGTCAGGAGCATAGGGTTTTTATACCGCCTCCTGAAGCTATGACTTTCTTACCTTTAAACGAAGCCATACTTAGAGCTATGGGAAAACTAGATGAACAGGGCGATTGGAGTTCTGGTTTTTCGCATCCTAGCGAATCTCCTGATATCGCTAATGTTTTCATTTCGGCCTCAGCTTCTTCCAGACACGATATCGGGCGACAGCAAAAGCTAGAGCGTTTGAGTGAAAAAGCACCACAACCTCCAGCCGCTCATGTTAAGACTAGTAGCGAATCACACGGCGCTACTTTAATTGAATTTCCTAGAGGTTTTCAAAATCGAGAGGAAAAAACCTCTCAAAATCACGATAGAGAGATTACACAAACAGACAAAGGACGCACGACAATGGGGCAACTTGCAAACTTATTAAGCATTGGCGATAAATTGAATGGTCTAGTATGTGCCGATTTTTCGGGAACAGTTGTCGAAGAACATGGAGAAATTGATGGACAAACGGCGGCTGCGGTAGCACAATTATCAGAGGGCACGGTTGCCGAAATCGGCGATTTACTCGATCTAGGTGCGCCACGGCAGTGGGTGAGCCAATCCGCAGACAATGCAATCTATGTTATAATTGGTCGAGACGCTTTAGTGACAGCTGTGGGAGAGCCAGTTAACTCTCCTTTAATATCCCTCAACAAACTCGTGACAGGGGGAGGTAATTAGCCATGACTATAGAAAATGAAGAAGAAGAGATAATCAGCAAGCGACGCGCAGCAATAGCGCAATTGTTTCAAATCTTATTCGTGCCGGCAATTATCATTCTAATAATGATGGCAATATTCACTGGAAACGAGCCGCAAGTGGCAGAAGAAGAACAAGAAGAAGATTTGGCAACTGAAGAGAGCGCAGTTGAAAACACAATAGTTGCCGCCGTTAACCAGGATAGAGATGAAAAGCTCACAGGCGATACTGCACAACCGACGGCCGTAACTGACATCAAGCCAGAGCAATCAGGACAGTCTCCAGAAGCCATTCCACAGCAAGAAAATATTCCAGATTCAGCAACAACTTCACAAACGGCAGAACTGCAAAATAACATTCCTTCACCATCCCCTGAGACAGTCGCCACTAATACATCAGTAGCAGTAGATACTCCGGCTCCACAAATTCCATCTACAGAACCAACCCAACCTACTGACACACTGCCGCTAGACAGCAAGACTACCAAGACGACTTCGGCGCAGCAACAATTCACGGTTGGCAAGGAAGTTATATACCCAAATCAATACAAACCCGCTGAAGTTCAAGCACTAAACGTCAATAGTAGCCTAATTGCAGAATTAGTTTCTAGGCTGAACGAATGCCCTGGCAGGATAGTTATTGTTGGACATAGCGACACTACCGGCGAAGATCAATCAAACGCGATTCTTAGCAAACTAAGGGCTGATAACGTTCTAAAAGTCCTTTCACAACATGGGCTGCAAAAATCAGCTTCGACCGAAGGAGCTGGAAGCAAATTCCCGCTGGGAGACAATTCCACCTCGGAAGGGCGCAATAAGAACCGAAGAGTAGCTATACAATGCCGCAAGGCCGCGAATTAGTTCGCTAAAGGTTAGAGCTAAAGACGAGGTGCTTTTCTTTCTAACGGCCGTTAAGTAGGTAAAAAGCACGTTCAAACTTTCTCTTAAGATTGTTTAGTTCAACGACATCGCCATTTCCGGTATCTGGGTGCAGATCCATAATTCTTAGGCGGTAAGCTGATTTTAATGCCGCCGCACTTGCGTTAATTGGCAGACTAAACTCGCTTAAGAGATTGCCCAATTCGCTACTGTAAAGGGCTTCTAGGTGAAATTTTTGTCGGCTCGAGAAGTTTGCTTGCCGCTTGCGCAAAAAGACGACAAACAAAAAGCCAACAACTGCGACGATAATTATGGCAAGAACTACCACCCCCATCCAAGTCGAGAATGCCGATCTCCACCACGAAGTCGCACCCCCGTGACTCACACCCTTAACCAAGCCGTCAAGGCGATTTCTAATTTCAGCATCGCTTTGCGAAAAAACCTTCCTCATGTCAGAATACTTTTCGCTCAAAAAGATCTTAGCAAACTCAGCATCCTTCTCGGCAAATTCTATAAGTCTCAACAGAGCGCCATGAGCACGTGAATTGCGGAACTGCCGATAATCAGTAGCATTAATGCGACTTAAAATTTCATTCGGATCGCTTAGATCATCGATAGCGAAAAGCAGCGATACCGCATGCGTTCTCAACAAAACCCTAGAAACTGCACTAGGCAATTCGGCTAACATCTGCTTTGAGCAGATCTGGGATACATCACCACTAGACGACATCCTACAAAGAAGCGAAGCTTTTACCGCCGGATAAATCACCTCTGCCTCCTTAGCGTCTACCTCGTTAAGAACTGAATAGATCTCAATCAACGCATTAAACGCCGCCTCAAAACTATCTGCGCTAATAGTTGACAATAGCGCATTAACTCCTACCGATGGAACTTTATAAGCTAACAACGTGCGGAGGCGCCCGAAATCCCTTTTTCCTAAAGACACTTGCTCCCATAACTTAAGCAAAACCGCTTCGCCAAAAACTCCATTCGATACCGCTTGATAAACTATCTCGTGATACCGCGAGATAAGCTCGCGCCCATTACTAGCAATAACCTCAGAACCATGAGCGGTACGTGCCAAGACAAATAGCACATCGTAAACTTGCTCCGGCGACAGATTCTCCGAAAAAATAACATTGCGAAGCTCGAGAACAGATAGAGCATTGGCATATTCAATATCGTCCTTCGCGTAGCTAATTAGCTTATTAAAAGCCTCGCCAGTGGAAAGAATTCGCACTTCGCCGTCCACTTCAATTTCGCACTCACCATTCGGAAAGACATAGCAATTTTCGCAAGGGAATGTGACGTCCATTACTGAAATGACGTTTTCCTCTGCGACAGCGTCAACTATAAGCATGGCGGAAAGCACGATAATCGAACTCACCAACGTGAATCTCAGTCCTCTGATAAAAACCACGACATTTCCTACGCACCTATAGTTCACGCCCACACTACTACATCCCTCCATCACGAACTCGCGCAATTGCATCTAATAGCACTTCTCTGGAAAGGGGTTTTTCGAGCGCCATCACTCCAAGACTAACTAAATGCGGGTAGCGCTCCACTAAATCGGTGATGCCCGAAACTAGTATCACCTTGCACTTAACAATCCCCTCTTCAAGCATTTCAATGACGCTGCCGTCAGAAAACTCCACATCTGAAATCATCAAATCGATGCCATCTCGAGAAATGAGCTCTCGCAGATCTGCTAAATTAGATACCCGCACGACATTCTTCGCCACTCCCGCTGCGTAACGCGCAAAGGTATTTCTTATCCCCTCGTCGTCATCAGCAATAACTATTGTCGGCAGCGCAATGCGCTTCTCGACGACAGCACCAACCGAACTAGAACTATCGACGACCTCGCTAAAGGCCCCCCGTCGCAAGCCAACAGTAAAAATCGACCCCCTAGGAAAATTTGGCCGGTAATCCAAAAATCCCTCATTGGCACAAGCTAGCGCCTTTGTAATAGCTAGGCCTACGCCCACTCCTTGCTTACCTCTAGCGTTTTCAAACCGCTGAAACTGTTGAAACAAGTCCTGCTTTTTAACCGCTGATGGAATGCCGATCCCAGTGTCGCAAATGTGAATCTCGACGAAATCCGGCCTAAGGCTAAACTGAACCTTAACAGAACCGGCATCAGTGTATTTTTCTGCATTGGAAAGGAGATTCAAAAGAATTCTCTGAAAATGCCTCTTATCTACGCGAACACACTCCTCCGGAATCTTGTCACACAAAAACTCTATATTCCTTAGCTCAAAAGCTCTCCTAAAATCGCTTACAACAGATACGAGAATTTTTGAAAGCAGAAAACAAGCAGGCTGCGGCCGCAACATTCCGTTTTGATATTTGGCAAAATCAAAGAGGTCTTCAAAAATACTAAACTGACTATACAAAGCGCGCTCAATGACCCTTAGGTCTGCCAATTGAGCATCGGATAATGGACCACGTGCTCCATCTAACAAAGAAGTCACGCAATATAAAGCCGTGTTCCCTGGCGTGCGCAAGTCATGCGACATACCAAGAATAATGTCGCGCTCGCGCTTAGTCGCCGTAGTCTTCTCTAAAGCCGCCTGCGCGGCATAAAAAGATGCAGCGGCATGCTGCGCAACGGCTTTAACAAAAGTCTTACGCTCCGGAGTTAGTGTTCCACTACCTTTTCTAAAACCCAACCACACTCCCCCCATAAGACCAACTACTCCCTCTAGAGGCACCAGCAACGACATGCCTATATCAAAGGCAGAGAAATCTTCCAGATCGCCTCTATTGGGATTCACATAACCCCAGGCGCGTTCTGATGATGAGCACACAGGATCAAAGCGAGCATCGAATAGAACTAAAAGCGCTTCCTCCACTCTTCTAGCTGGAACGCCAAAAACAGACTCTATCTCCAGAGCATTAGAGCGCGCATTCTTCAGCACAACTGCAACCGCCTTTATTTCGGGGCCAACGTTACTTAGCACTTCCACGAGCTTTTGCGAGGTTAGATTCTTCTCATGAGACACCTTTGCCAATTCTTCTGTTAAATGAATGGCTTCATTATAGGTCTGACTAGTAACATTTGTTTGGACATTAGCATTTAGCCGGGTGAGCTTAAAAAAATTCCACAATCGCTGCATATCTCGCTCAGCAAACACTGCATCCACGCTGGCTGGACGAGGCTGCAACAATTGCTTAACACTTTCTACCAAGCGGCATCCTTCGAGCCTCCTTCTATGCAAGCGAAACTGCAAAACTACGCAATAGAGACAACTACCCATAAGGGCTAGCGATAACACTGCGACATCTAATCTAATTGCTGAGGCTAAGGAAAAGTTCATAGCTTCTTTACCCTCATGTTCCAAGCATGGATAAAGCGCGAACATTCCAGCGCAGACAAATTACATCCTGCGCTACTCCAGCGACTATGCTCTCTATGTTTTCATCATCCAACGCCCATACCAGGGGTTGACTGGGCTGCACCAACTCGCAAAGCGATAAGTAGATACTTAAATGTATCGAGCCTCGATGCTTCCCTGCCCTACCGATAAACTCGTAATTCGATCTAGTAGGTGCGCCAACAAACACTTCTTTCGCCCCTTCGCGATGTGCATGAGACAGTATTTCCACAAATACCGCTTTTAGCGTCTCCTCGGATACCCGCATCTGAGATGATAATTTTAAGCCGTCATACTCCTTCCACGCGGCCTGAATAGCCATATCCGTTGACAACAGCAGCGGTATTCCCTGGCTTTCGTATGTGGCACGATCGATTGCGGACGGATCCGAAAACACTAGTTTGTAGCTACTCTTATCGATCTGCGGCAACAGACCTAAACACCGCAACTGATTTGCTGAGTAGCCACTAAGGTCAATTGCCTGCTGAGTTGGGCAACTCGGCCTGGCAAGCACAGAATAGCCCAGCAATGCACCCACCTTACCCAAGACCCGATCGCTCTCATCTCCACTCAGATCAGAAACTCTTTCGATTAACTGACCCGCTGGCGTAGACTTAGCTACCCTCCTCACTATACTAGGAGGCGCAATTCTACTAAGAGCATCCACAACGGATACCGGGGTCTTTAGCTGATAGCGCATTCGATAAAACGCATCCAATAACATCCTCTACCTTCCCCCCAAAGACCTGTTAACATTTATTAGCGATTTGGCCGACGATACATCGGCCCTTCTTTTCTCCATCTCTCCCTTAAAATCGGCAATCGACGCAAAAGGACCCGCCGCCGCCAATACCAACAGCCCCAAAACAGAAGCAAAGATGGGAAACACTACTTTGTTTTCCAACCTCTTTATTCGAACACTTACCGACTGCTTCCACTCGGCATGAGCGTAGTCGCTAAGGCTCTGCAAAGATTTTATTATCTCCCCTCCCTCCGAGCCACTTATATCTAAGTGCAACAAGACATGGCGAAGAACTTTTTGATTGCAAGCATTAGCTACTAACTTCGAGGCTTGATTAAAAGGCAGTCCATGAGAGGTCAACTGATAGACCAAGTTCAGTATTTTTATCACCGGATTCCTACCGCGACTATTAGAATCTAACGACACCAGCCGCTCCAGGGCCGGAAGAATCTCTAGTCCAGACTCCACTAACAAAATAAAAGACTCCAGCACCATCGGCAGGCGATAGCAAAGCTCCCTCGTAAAATCCCTTACTCTATGTCGGTAGTAAAAAAGCGACAGCATCACTCCAATATAAGCGCCAATAATTCCACCCGCTAATCCTGCACAAACAGCTCCGAAACAGAGCGACAAAATAGGCATCGACGACAACCAAAACACTAACTTGCGCCGCTCCATGCTAGAAATTCCGCCAGCCTTTCCCAAGCTCGATTGCAGATATGCAATGCGCGCACCGCCACGAGAATCCACCTCTCTCTCCAACTCAGCTTGCGCCAACAACATATCTTCGCCTGCAAGCAGTGATTCTACTCGCTCGACACTGCGATTATTATGGTGCCCTCGCAACCACCACAGAGCAAGCAACAGACCGACAATACCCAGCGCAAGCAGTTGGTAAATCATGGCTTAAAATCACTCATAATGCGCAGAACCAACTGTCCAACAACAATCACGACTATCCCCACCGACGAGGCAGCCTCTCCGACCGGATGGTTTAATAGCAGATTCCAGTAATTGTCGTTTTGAGAGTTAAGTATCGACAAAAGCACCGGCAACAACAGCAAGAGAAGATTACCGGTCATGCGCATGGAAGCTGTCGCCACTTGCGCCTCCTGCATAAGAACCGAAGTATCGCTAGACACCTGCGCCAGTCTCTTAAGCGCAGGCGCAAATCTTCCCCCACTATCCATTACCATGAGAAATGCCATACGAAACAGCTCTAGCTCTGGAAGGCAAACACTTCTGCCATAATGCATCAACGCAACACTAAGGGGCACATTGGCATTAAGATCAGCTACCAATTTTTTCGTCTCCTGACGACACAAACTGCTTTCCGGTAATAGCTCAACGGCTCGCTCTAGTGCGTTTACTGGAGTTAACCCAGCCCTGACACTCGAGGAGGTGGCAAGCAAAACGCTCGGGTAATCCTCTAAAAACATCACTGCTCGCTCTCGCGCTCGCCTTCGTAGCCACATAAGAGGTGCGATAAAGCCCACCACAAAGAAGCCAATTGCTACCGGCCTAATTAACAGCATCGATGACAAGGCAAACAAGGCGGTGCCGCTGATGGCGCAAAGCAGCAATAGCATTGCTCGAGACAACGGAACCCTCGCTTGTTCAATTAGCAGGAGAAGACTACTCGACTCCGAATTGCGCTCCGATCGGGGCAATTTAAACAAAGAGTCGACATGCACTGCGCGCTCATCGGCTACAAAAAGAGACTCCAACCTCCTTCGAGCACCACCGCGTTTTGCAAAACCCGCTAGCATCAAAACCACCTCCTACTCATCACTGCCCTCCGCCGCGTCCTTACCAAAACCAAACTCGCAATTTACCGCGGGCATGTTTACACCGGCGTTCCGTAGCAACCTATCCCAACGCGAGACACCACTTAGCCTTTTCCATTTTGACCCTCTCTCGGTTCCAACGAACGCAAACATTGGCTGAACTTGCAGCAACCCATCCGCCGCCGAACCCAACTCGAGAACCTCCATTATGCGATGTCTACCGGTCTTATCCACCGCCAGGTGGACTACGATCCCAACTGCATTGGCTATCTCGCGCCTGATATTTTCAGCCCCAACCCCTGACCTCACTCGCGACAGTAACAGCTCCAGCCTACCGAGCGCATCTCGGGCGCTTCGTGCATGAATAGTAGACAATCCAGCATGCCCAGACGAGCACACATCGATAAATGCCTCTGCCGTCTCGCCATCTCTCATTTCGCCTAACACCACCCGATTCATAGCCATGCGCATTCCTGTGCGTATTGCGCGCGAGGGAGTAATGCGCCCAACTCCCTCGATATTGTCCTCCCTAGTAAGCAACGTTCGGACAAAGGGCCTATTTAGGACGATCTCATGAGTATCTTCTATGACCAATATGGCCTCCTGCTCTGGCATGACCGATGCCAAGGCCCGCGCTAGCGTTGTCTTCCCAGTTCCGACCTCGCCGGCAATTAGCGCAGTATTGCCAAGGGTTGAGATCGTCATGGCTAGATAATCAAGTATTTCGCGAGGGGCTAATTGATAGGTAGCAAGCTTCTCAATGCTCACATCCTTGTGTCGCGCAATTCTAATCGTCAGCATGGGGCCAGATCCCGGCGGAGAAAACGACTCGTGTGTAACGCAAACGCGAATATCGGACTCAATCGCAGCATCTACAATGGATTGCTTCACGGTGCATGCCTTGCCGACGCGCTTTAGCAGATTTTGCACAAATGCCTTATAAGCAGACTCATCGTGAAATCGAAGATCCGTCTGAAGATTTTTTCTTCCCCTAACCTGAACACTTATGTCTTTCCAATTTTTAACGATTACATCACTAACTTCGGGATTTTCGATCAGCGGCGTCAACACGTCGTAGTCGAGCCGCATTACTTGCAAAGCCTGAACGACAGCTCGTGCCTCTCGCTCCCCCAAATCCTCTCCGTGCTGACTTTCTATTCTACGGACAAGTTCTAGGAGTGTCTCCTCGTCAACATGTTGCTCGATTGCCCCCCTAGCTCTCTCCTCGCTAAGTATGCGGCGCGCCTCCGACACGACGAAACGAGCTGAACTCGTAAGGTCTACGACCTCTCGAGCAAGCAGAGCCGATGTCCCGCCGTCAGTCTTTTTTGCCAAATGACTAGCGCCAAAGTACAGCTGGCGAATTTCCTCTGCTGACACATAAGCCCCGGAGCGGTAAGTCATGGTTGTGAAGCCTCCGGAGAATCTACAGCCTCAACTGCCGCGCCGCGCTTCACCCACTTGTAGTCCCCTTTTCGCAAATAATACACCGAACCATCTGGCCCCTTCGCTTCTCCCACGTAGCGAGAGGATGGCGAGGCGTTATGTTCCAAACCACCGTGCAGAGTGTTTTCATTCAACGTAACTACGCGAGTAGGCTCGCTATCTACTACGCCGCGAAGGGAGAAAGTTATGCTCCCAACTTTCGCAGCCATCTTTATCTTAAGAGCATCCTTTTGATTGCACAGAATGGTGACGGTGGTAGGGGCTCGTGGCGCCGTATCTCCCACTGCGCTAGGAACTAGCGATCTGCCGGCCGAGAGAATCTTTACATTCTCGGCTATTACGCGAGCCGCTAGTTTTCCATCTTTAGAATCCGCAGAGAGTGAAATTACATCGACATAGGTTCCAGATTGCGCCCAACCTTCTACAGCAGTCTCCTCGTTCACAGCTACCGTAATTGCCCTCATGCCCTCGGGAATTTTTTCAATGAGCGCATTTGTGTCCATATCCCCAGTCGTCACTGAGGACAGGGGAATTGGCACTCTACTGGCAAGCGTCATTATGGCGCGAGCATTTTTAAATTGCTCAATGTTTTGCACGTAACTATCTGGCGAGTTAGCCCTAGACCAGGAGACAGTTGCGTATTCAACGCTTCCTAGCGGAGCGCCGCGCTCCACCTCGGATAACGGAACTGGCAGCTCCACAAAATCAAATCCATTCGCAACGTATCTGGGCGACTCAATCTCTGTTGACTTGCGAGCACTTCCGTCCCAAACGAGTTTAATTGCCGTTGCACCTATTAGCAAAAAGCTTCCAATCGCCAAATAGACATGAAACCCCGTAGCTCTTCTGAACCTTCGAGGCATTTTTTTCTTCTTGACCGCCATACTTAACACCAAGCAACGCGCCCAAACTGCTAGAAACTTGGGGGTTCGGGCAAGGTGATGCCACCAAACCAAGCTCCGATATCCGTGTAGAACGTCGCAACCGCACCGGCCAATCCTGCGACCGCCACTATAAAGAGAATATGTTCTAGGGATAAATTGCCGCGAACCTCAGCTAACTTAGAAGCTCCAGCATCTTCTCGAACTCCGTGTTCCACGATATTTTTCATACTTCCTCCTCAATCTTAGTTTTTTTCATTCGTTAATGACCTTAGCACTCTCAAACAGCCTAAACGGCTCTTCCATACTGCCAACTGAACGAACCTCGGCTTTATGAAACGGCTGCCCCAAGCCCTCATCGGATCGCATCTCTAGCGGCGGCAAGGCCACTCTTGGGATCTGGCTCTTCTCCTCTGGCTCTCTCCTAACCAGGCGAGAGAGCAACCCCAATAAGGACGATGGGCGCGTCTTGTCGCTTAACACTGGATTGTGCACCTGTCCGCTCAAGCCAACAACAACTTGCTCGAGAACTGCGCGCGTAGCAGATCGGGCCTCTGTATAGAAGCTGTTCTTCGTGCCAATCCAAGCGCCAGCCCTTGGATCTAGGGCCAGCGCATAGCACTGGGTATTAGTTCCTAGCAGCTCATCCTGCTCGTCGAGAAAATATCGAATATCTTTTGTGTCGATACCGTACTGGTTTATCTCATTTAGTATTACACTACTGCCGGCACTGCCGGGTATCTCGCTAAGGGAAACAAGCGCATTTCGCAATAAGTGAACAGATGCGGGATCGTTTGACGACACGACCAGCCTGGCAGATGCGTTACTATTTAAGGCAAAAGTCAACACGCCTTCGACGCAACCTATATCGACCAGAACGAGATCGAAATCCTCTCGAAGATAATCCATTATCGACAAGCTGATTTCAAAACACTCCTCATTGCGAAGCCACTGTTCTCGCACATCCAAGCCACCGCTCGGTGGCAACAACAAGTTTATTCCATTGGGAGCAGTCGTCACCATCTTTCGCACGATGGTTTTGTCCGGCTGTATGCGGTCCATAAGTAGCGACCGGTATTCTGGCGACTGCCAGGTAGTTGTTCCCATATAAAATGGAAAGACGCTTTGTGGCGAAAGATCGACGACTACCGCCGACATGCCTACAGCTTCGGCAGCATGCGCCAATCCACCGACAACAGAGGTCGTGCCGACTCCGCCTTTAACTCCGATACAAGTAATTAGCTTACCTTGCGGATCTGTGGACTTCGCGTGATGGAGCGAACCCAACTCATGAACGATGCGCATCGGCTTGTCATCGCTTAAAAGTATTAAGCGCGCGTGCTTTTCTAGTCTCCGAATGGAACGCAAGGAATAATTAGCAGGATCGAGAATTACGGCGATGGGAACTTTTGGATGAATGCCGTTTATGTCCTTACATGTAATGTGAGCATCTTCTACCGAAAAGCCGGGCCCAATCACTATTACGTCTGGTGGCGAACTGACGATTACCTGTTCCTTAGAGCAACTTACATATTGAGACGGCTCCAGGTATCCAGTAGATTGGCGAGATTCTCTGTGCGCATCTTCCAGCAAAGCCTTGAGTTCTTGCCGCTTTTCGGCATTCATGTCGACACATACTACTCGTGCCATTATCTTATCCGACCTATTGCTACCCTATTACAACTGGACTACCAAAATAAGATCGTTATTAGTCACAAATGCCTGAGTGTATCCATTTACGCCGCGAGCCACCTCGCCTACGTAAAATAAACCAATAGACTCAACTCTTTGATCATTCTGCGCTAGCTCGCGAAAATCGCATTTTTGCATTTTTCTCCCGCGGCCCAAATTAGTAGCCTTAAAAGACAAATTGCAGTTATCGTGTCCGCCTTTTACAGAACTAGCCGAAATCACTAGCTCTTTATTATAACCCCCTGACACCTGAGCGAAGCCAGCATGAATGTATTGGAACAGAAAATGAATAACTCTGCGAAAAATGGGCTCATCAAAATTAATACTGCTAACCGTGAGCTCACCAAATGAGATTTGATAACCACTTTTTGCGAAGCTCTGCGAAAACTCTTCGAATAAGCCTGCAAGATCAATCACATGGCTACTAAAAGAATTGGCACAATGCGCAAAAAGGCGCACGCTGTCTAGAATATCAACTATTTGCCGCATTGACTTCGACGCATAGTCAATATCATCGCGAGACAATTCAAAATTTGCGCTTAAATCATCTATGGCGCTTTTTGCCACGCAAAGCGGCGTGCGAATTAGATGCGATAATTTTGAAAGCAGCAACTGCGACATCAACAAAGAATCGCTAAACACCACTGGCGATTCACTCGATGCAAGATTGACTCCCGATTTGCCCATTCTTCTAACTACGACTACAACTACTACGACTAAGAACGGCAACAACGAAAGCTGCCTAACATTTCCTCACGAGAAACGTGGTTTTACCCCTTTTTGCTCGGAAAAGCAATAGTTGAAAGGAAAGGCACTTGTCACAATTAATAGCTTCATGCTGTAAACTTGTCTTTTAAGAAAAAATTCGCAATCATTGAAAGGCCTTATATAGAAAGGGTTTATCTTACATACACTCCTAGACTATTAGCTCGTAATTTAGGGAGGCTCTCTTGCGAAACCGAAAATGTATAGTCACTGGCAGCAACTTTAATATCACAGAGGCCGAAGAGAATTATTGTCGCCAGCACGACATCCCGCTACCCGATACCTGCCCAACAGAACGATTGCGAGACTTGTTCACTTTTCGCAATCGCATACACTTGTATCATTCTACCTGCAACTACACTAAAGCTCCAATGCTGTCCGGCATCCCTCCGGAAAGCGGCTTCAATGTTTACGACGTTGACATCTGGGAATCGGATAAATGGGACGCGCTTAGCTATGGTCGCAGCTACGATTTTAATCGCCCTTTTTTTGAGCAGTATTACGAGCTGCTCCGCCAAGTGCCGCTGCCTAATCTGGCAGTAAAGCGCTCCACCATGGAGAACAGCAACTATACACATGGAATAACTAACGCGAAAAATTGCTATCTCCTCTTTGCCTCTGGTACTAATGAAAATTGCATGTTCTCTAAAGCTTTGTGGAGATCCCGTGATGTTCTTAACTCTATTTACACATTCGACTCAGAGTTAATTTACGAATGTGAAGATATTCGAAATTGCTACAATCTTAAATTCTCAAATCATTGCGCCAATTGTCGAGACTCGGCGTTTTTACTTAACTGCATCGGTTGCCAGGATTGCCATGGCTGCACCAATTTGCATCACAAGCAGTATTGTCTTTACAATCAACAGCTCACCAAAGATGATTACTTTAAACAGATTGCCAAAATAGATCTCGGTAGCTACCGCACACTAATAGAGGAACAACGTGAATTTGAGAAGCTCAGCGAATCGAGCTTTTTTAAGTATTACTTTGGCAAGAACAACGAAAATTCTAGCGGAAACTATTTAAACAATACTAAGAACTGCTTGTCCTGCCATTTTACGAGCGATTCGCAAGATCTAGAGCACTCAATTCTAGTAGACAACGCTAGGACTTCCTTTTTTTATGCTGTATACGGCAATGGCTCAGAGCTCGTTTATAACTCGGTAAGCTGCGGCGATAGTGCTTATAACTTAAAGTTTTGCGTGGATTGCTGGTGTGGAGTGCACGACTTAGAATACTGCTCCTTTGTGTGCCACAATGCCAATAATTGTTTTGGCTGCGCTGGACTTAAAAAGAATGCTTACTGTATCTTGAATAAGCAATACTCCAAGAACGATTATTTCGACATGGTTGCGCGCATTAAGAACCAGATGAAAACAGCCGGCGAATATGGTCGCTTCTTTCCGCCCAGTTTTTCTCCCTATTATTACAATCAGAGCGAGGCACAAGAATACTTTCCGCTCTTGGCAGAAGCCGCCATCGCTCGCGGTTTTAGGTGGAAAGTTGAGGAAATGGAGGAAAGACAAGCCAGTGCTGAGCTACCCGATCACATTGGGGACACAAGAGACAGCATACTAAGTGAGACCCTTAAGTGTAGCACCAGTGGCAAACTCTATCGCGTAGTTAAGCAGGAACTCGAGTTTCATAGAAAACATAACCTCGCACTACCTAGAGTGGCTCCAATGGTTAGATTGCAGCATCGCGCGAGCTTCTTTAACATTAATCCTTTGATTTCTAGGCCATGCGATAAGTGTGGAACTGCAATCGAAACAGTCTATGACCAAAACTGCAGAAGTAAAATCTACTGCGAATCCTGCTACCACGACGCCATGTTCTAGGCCTTAAGTCGCATTACACCACCTAACTCTATTAAAGGAAATCGCTTTACTCGTGAAAGCTTAATGGCAGGAAATGCACTTCTGTCTGGCTGGCTATATTGGCGAAGATAAGGGCACTTTAACAATCTGCTTGATTTTTTAAAGTGCTCTTGCTATGATAATGACATGTTTCAACGTGCCATAAGTAATAAATTTAAGGAGTTATTGCATACTTTTCGCTGCCTATCCCTTACTGGGGCAAGGCAGGTGGGAAAGACATTTTTTCTGCGCAACTTCGCGCAGGAAACTGGTGGAACATATTGGAGTTTCGACGATCCCCTAGTGCGCGAAGAGGCAAATAGAGACGCCCTTGGCTGGTTAACGCTTAACCGCAAGGCAGGCAAGCCATTTGTAATTGACGAGGCTATCAAATGTCCTGAAATATTTAGCGCTGTAAAAATTACCGTCGATCGCGAAGATCCCGTTCCCACGCAAATCATCTTAGCTAGTTCTGGAAACTATCTCTTACTGCGCCAGATAAGAGAATCTTTGGCTGGGCGAGTGGTTTTGTTGAAACTTTTTACACTTTCTTGGCCAGAGCTACATGACAGGTCAAATTCGCGACTGGCAAGTCTGTGGACTCCTAATGAACTAGTCAACTTAAAACGCATGCGCGGGATGGCAGAAATAGATCGCGAGCGAGAGCAATTCTTGCTTATGGGCGGCTTTCCCGAAGTGCGCGCACGAAATAATCTTCAATTTACCACTGAATGGTTTCACCAATATTTTGCTACCTATGTTTTACCGCTGGCAGTCGATTTATTTCAAATTGCTAAACAACGCTCGTTTGAGCGCACCTTTTATCAACTCGCCTTGCGTACCGCGCAACTCTTAAATTACAGCGATATCGCAACGACGTGTGATATTAGCTCAGTTACGGTAAAAAATTACATTCACTACCTAACAGCCATGATGCTATGTGAAGAGGTACCGCAGTTTTTCCCTAGTAGAATTAAACAGCTCGTAAAATCCCCTAAACTTCACATGCTCGACCCCGCGCTCGTTCTTGCAAGCACTGGCGTTTCATTTAGCTTGTCTACCCTACAAGACAGAAGACTCCTTGGACCTATCTACGAAAGCTGGATTTATTCCGAGATTGAAAAAGCAAGCCACTACGAGTCGCAATATCTCCAAATTACGACCTTCCACACCCAAAGCCAATCCGAGGTCGACCTCATCCTCATGCAAAATCAGAAAATGATTCCCATCGAGATTAAATATAAGAAAAAAATTGCGCGAAAGGATCTAAGCGGTATCAAATCTTGGCTGGAGGCCTACGACGAACAAACCCCCGCCGCCTACATCATCTATCCCGGACATGAAATCCAACAACTAGGCGACAAAATCTGGGCCTTGCCGGATTACTTTTTGTTTGGGGTGGAGTGAGATAGAGCAATGTTTGGCAATAGCAAACTGGAACTCAATGTCATGATAGCTCGAATTTCTTCGACAATGGGGTCAAACCATAGCGCCACTTGTTTAGTTTTGATCAAGCCGGTTTTAAGTAAGCACTAAATTTTCACAATCAATCTTTGCATTGGTTACTCTAAGAAAATTCATTCCAATGATTGCATCAAACTGAAAACCATAATCCAATGCACCGATCTCAATTTCATAGGAAGTTACTCTTAGATGTCCGATTGAGATTGAATCTACTGTCTTTGAAAATACGTAATCTTCTCCACCGATTCCAGAGATTACATAAAGATTATCATCAGCAGCACAAAACAATCCAAGCTCAACCATCTTATCTGCTGAAAATACACTGGTTGCTGAACCTGTATCTAGAAGTACGTTGTGAAGTATAATCGAACGGCTATTTGCCGATATTTCTACAGACACGAAGGGAAGATTATGAACCAATCTTAACGAGACTATGCCATTCGTATTCCCAACCATTTCTTCTCTGTAATATCTAACTGTTGTTTATCTGTATGAACGACATAGAGTTCTTTTTTACGATCTTCCCGATGAAGCCTCAGATACTCCCTCATCGCCTTTTCGCCATCATCAAAGGAATTAATCACATTAATAGCGTCTACCACTCTCTTATTGTTCGTTGAATGTGATTTAATCGCTTGAAAAACAACAAACTTGTGTGGATATGCAGCGCGAACTTGCTCCCAAGTATAATTTGAATTTTGTTCCATATTACCTGTCTCCTAATAAAACAGCTGTAACAAAATTTTCCGGTATTAGGAAGTGTTTATACCAAGAGGTCAGCAATTCTAAATTTAGACATCTACTTAGCATTTGAGGGCCGATGAAAGGTAAAGTTAGGAGCAAGATGCCACTTTTTTTACCGTGCGCGTTGGCTTGCCTGAGTCTAAATTTAGAATTTTTGTAACTACACGCCCCCCGATTTGGGATTTTGGGATTGGTGTAGGGCGTTTAGAGTTGCAAGTTAGGGAGGCTTAATATTTATAGCTTCCCTATGTCGTGAGTTTTCGTTGGTGTTTTGCCGCCCGTCGGAGGCGGTCGTGGGTAACTTACGGCGGCGCGGTAAAATGCGAACCAGAACTCATGAAATGAGGTGCGAACAAATATTCAGTGTCCTCAATTTCCAG
>JADLFC010000045.1 GCA_020845775.1 Deltaproteobacteria bacterium | reverse complement strand
GCCACCAATGCTTCTACAGATAAAACTCGCGAACTGCGCGCTAATTCGAGCAAAATCTCGCGCCCCTCGGCTCTAGTCTCCGCCTGAGTTAGCAGCATCTTGGCGCGCATCAATTGAGAAACTTCGCCTAAGAAACTACTAGCTCGATATTTGCCCGAATAGCCCTCTCTGGCAAACGAAGCATTTTGTGAGTCAGAAAACTCGGCAATATTTTCAAGCGCCTTCTCGACATCATTTCCCAAAAATTTAGCCTTAGCAGTATAGAGACTGACCAGTTTAGCATAAACGCTATCTGAATAGCTGCTCTTGATAGCTTCAAATTTCTCTTCGTAGGGTGACTGTTTTTCTGCTGAGTCCTTATCGGCAGTATCGGAAACGGGCTTCGGCGCGTCATTTCTAGTTTCGCGCAAACTATCGACGAATACAGAAAAGTCATTTTGCGCCGCTACGAAATAATTCGAGGCTTCGTTTGCTTTAGCAACCTGGCGCTCCTGGTACTTGCCACCGAGCCAAACTGCTAACAAAACAAAACCAATGGCCACTAAAACCCTTTGCCAATTTCTCGCCAAAATCTCGGCGACGCTCTCGTTAACCCCGTCTACAGCGCGCAGATGTTCTAGGAGTTCATCATAGCCAGAATTTTCTTTGGGGGAACTCGAGTGCTCCTCCTTATTTTCCTCAATTCGTGTCACAGTAGTAAAACCTCACATTTTATACTTAAAATCATCCGGATCCATCTCGGCTAGAATCTCTGCCCACTTGTCCTTCTCTATGTTGGCAAAATTCTTCCCCTCAACCTCCTGCACCAGCACCTCCTCGCTTAAATCCTCCATCTCGTCGGGATTAACCGAAACTAGTGCAACCTGCGCCTCCTCTAATACAGCCCTGGCAACTAATATCGGGGCGCTTACGCGAACGCCCAAAGCTATTGCATCGCTCGGCCTCGCATCTATAACTCGCAGCGTTTCGCCTACGCGAATTTCAATGCTTGCCAAAAAAGTGTTCTCTTGAAGCGCACTAATTACAATCCTAACTACATTGCCGTTTAGTTCTTCAATTACGTTTCTTAGCAAGTCATGTGTCATGGGCCTAGCAACTTGAACCTTTTTTACAGCCGACACTATTGCCGTAGCCTCTGCAAGTCCTATCCAGATAGGAAGGCATTTGTCGCCATTTGGATCCTTTAATATCACTATGGGCGCATTAGTAGCTGGATCTAACACTAAACCCGCTACGAACATCTCTACTTCATCTACAGTCTTTTTCATAAATTTCTATTCCAGTCTCACCATTGCGCTTATCCCGGCATGTTTAGTGCATCACCTCGCATGCCGTGCTCGGAAGCATGCGTAATCCTCACGTCGACTAAGGCACCTGCTAACGCCCTATAATTGCTCAATTCTACCCAGGCATTTTGCGAAGTTCTACCGCGCACAGTGCCAGAGCCGTATTTCCCCTCTCCCTCAACAAGCACTTGAACACAGTTACCGACCATTCTCGAATTGCATGCCAGGTTCATTTCATCCTGAATTTTTTGTAACGTCAATAGACGATCCTTGGCTATTTCCGGCCTAACCTCCTCGCTAATATCAAAATCGCTAGCTGCTGCCGTGCCTGGCCGACGCGAATAGCTAAACGAATAGGAAAAGTTAAAGCTGACTGTACGCATTACTTCAAGAGTCTGTTCGAAGTCTGCATCAGTTTCTGTAGGAAAACCAACGATAATATCAGTAGAGATGGCAATATCCGGGCAATATTGTTTAAGCTCATTGACAATATCCAAATAGCGCTTCACTCTGTAGTTTCGATTCATTAACTTTAAGATTCTGTCACTCCCAGATTGCAGAGGCAAATGTATGTGGCGGCAAAGCTTAGGAATTTCCTCAAATAACTTCATGAACGCCGGCCGCACTTCCTGGGGATGTGGACTAGTAAAGCGAATGCGCTGAAGTCCGTCGATCTCGGCGATGCGCCTAATCAAATCCTCAAACGACTGTCTTGGGCTAAGGTCGCGCCCATAAGAGTTAACGGTCTGCCCTAACAGTAATACCTCTCGCGCTCCCTGCCTAACCTTAAGCCTAAGTTCCCTCTCAATTTCATTAGGCAAACGGCTGACCTCTGATCCTCTAGTTTTGGGAACTACGCAAAAGCTACAATTCTTACTACAGCCCCGCTGCACCGCTACTAAAGCCCGCACGTTATAGAGGGCCGAAGATTGCGGAGTATGACTCTCGACTACTTCGCCATCCGGCAAAAAACCATCCGGCAAATCCTCCCACTCTTCCCTATAGTCAACAACTACTTGCCGCCGGCGCCCATCTCGAACTCCTGCAATGATCGACGGCACCAGCGAGAGATTATGAGTCCCAACTACAAAGTCAACGAAGGGATATTTCTTAATAATGGTAGTCCCCTCTGCTTGCGCTACGCAACCCCCAACGCCAATAACAGCACTTGGCTTCTTAAGCTTAAAATCCCGCAAAGTTCCGAGTAAGCTAATAAACTTTTGCTCAGCCTTATCCCTAACGCTACAGGTATTTATAAACACAACATCGGCATCATCCAACCTGTCACTAATGACATGTGAGCCAGCTAATAATGTGCAAATCTTTTCGGAATCATATTCATTCATCTGACAACCATAAGTCTTGATGAACAAAGATTGCACCCTATTCCTTAAGGGCACCTCTCCACCGGTTTTGCCGCCACTAAATGTTCGCTCTAAGTCATCCATAACAACGCTAATCCGAAATACACTTAATCTACCAAGCGCACCCGCGGAACAAAGCTTCCGCCAGAAAGTACCGGAACCACCCTATCGATATTAACCCGAACGGCTCGACTCGCCCCCGGCTGCAAATTTAATCCCTCAAGCCTTACTACCTGCTCCTGGGCAGCATTTTTAGCATGACCATTCCAACCCTCAGTTAAACTCTCTCCTTCCGCCACCCACACAAAACCAGTCGCCAACAAAACGTCATTTACAACGCCAAGCGTCGCATTGCGAATGCTAGCCGTAACGGCGTACCGCATATTACAGGGCTTAACGTCGCAATCGAGCGCTGTGCTTTCCACCTCTACATTTTCTAAAATAACGCGACCATCTCCAGACCCTCTCTTAATAGTTTCCTGAGAATCGGCATTAGCTTTAACATCCACGTCCCCGCTAACGGCCTTCGCCTTCTCCCCCGCTACCGGCAGAGCAAGGCGAGCCGAATCATCTCCCCAAGCACACTGAACCTGATACTCGCTCAAGCCAGCAGCTTTCATAGAAAAAAGCAAGATAGCCGACTTTCCAGCATATATGCGGTCTGCAGAAAGCTCCTGAGAAAGGTTTTTTAGCTCCCTCTCAATTGGCGTCCCATCGCTTAAGCCAACCAGAGCAACCGCCACCTTTCGAGCGTCTAAAGTCGTCTGCGCAGTT
Source organism: Deltaproteobacteria bacterium (assembly GCA_020845775.1). NCBI lineage: Bacteria > Pseudomonadati > Myxococcota > Myxococcia > Deltaproteobacteria bacterium. The sequence goes on along the minus strand of JADLFC010000045.1, from coordinate 5,919 downwards.
ACCTTCACATTGACGTGCAAGACCCCCGCCTCATCGACAAAGGCCTGATTCACCTCTACAGCTAAAGGTGCAGGTAGCTCCTCGGACTCGTCGCCTGAGTAAGTTAAGTCCCCATCGCCACTATCAAACAATTTACTAGACAGCGAACTAAACGAATACCGTGCAGAGCAGCCCAAACAAAACAACGAAACGACAATTAACAGAACTAACCTAGCTCTCCTCAACGACAATACCTACCTCCCTCAGTAACCACTCGCCTTCGGCTGCAGAGAACTCCCAAATCTGCTCTTCCTTCCTAGTTTTAAGCAGATAGCTAGGAACTTGATAATAGCGCACGTGAACGCTCACCTTAGCTTCCCCAGACTCTCTGTTCACTTCAATGCCTTGAACATCGGCCTCGGTTAGCTTCTCCTTAGCTCTCAACTCCTTTGCGCGGCGCTGAAAGTCACCGCGCTGTCGCGGCACCACATAGACCGCAGCTAATTCGGCATCCTGCCAGTACAAAGCCTCGTAGAATTTAGTAACTCTTTCGCCAAGCTCCTTAAGATCCTGTGCATCGCCCAACACCAAATTATCCATGCCACCAAACGACATGCTCGCACAGCCGATGCTAGACATCCCGAAGCCCGCAAGACCAAAAATAAGCAATAACGCCCAGCAAGAATTCGTCCTTTTAAAATAAGACATCACAACTCCGATTTTTTTCAATCTAACCCCTGAATGAGCCTATCCAACGACTTGCGATCCTGTCTCGAAAGCCTGTCCATGTCTCCGGCTTTTACCTCCTTACCACGCTCCGGCTCATCCTCTCGCGCTTGCCTGTCCCGAGAGCGCGAAAAAAAACTCCAGTCCGCCTGAGCTCTCGCGCTATCTTCAGCCCCGCCGCGGGTACCCCTTGCGCCCCCCCTTAGCTGACCGGCAAAAGCCGAGGTGTCGCCGCTAATAAACTCTAATATGCTTCCGTACTCGCCCCGCACGTACTCAGCACCAATCGCTACCAAGCTCAGCAAGAAAACAAATATTAAAAACTTCGTTGCAAATGCCCCTTTCGATCCTTGACTCATATTCTCTCAAGTCTCCCAATTAATATTTTTTTCAGTTATTGCTCATTACTTAAGCCATAAAGCTTGACCTTTGTTATCAGATTACTCCTACTGATACCGAGCTCCTTGGCTGCTAAGCTCTTATTCCCTCTAGCCCGCCTTAAACTCTCAAGAATTAACTCCCTCTCAAGCTTCTCCAACGCCACTTTGAGAACGCCCTTGCCCGTCTCCTCTCTCACTTCTAAATCAGCAGTCCTATCCAAAATTCGCTCAGAAATAACATCCATATCCACCTCCTCACTGTCTACACCTAATATGAGCATCCTCTCTATCTCGTTCTCCAGCTCTCGCACGTTTCCAGGCCAAGAGTAACACGACAGAATCTCTACCGCACGCTTAGTTATTGCCTTTTGCCGCTGAGGATATTTTGCCCGCAATCTGTGTAAAAAACTATTAATCAATAAAGGAATATCCTCTCGCCGCTCTGCTAGGGCCGGAAGTTTTATCTGCACCACATTTAAGCGATAATACAAATCCTCTCTAAAGAGCTCTTCCCTAACCATCTTACCTAAATCGCGATTTGTCGCTGCTAATAGGCGAACGTCGACTTTAACCGGCAAACTTCCACCCACGGCCAAAAACTTGCCGTCCTGGAGAACTCTAAGTAGTTTAGCCTGCAACGCCTGAGACATTTCGCCAACCTCGTCCAAAAACAAGGTTCCACCGTGTGCCACTTCGAATAAACCCTTGCGATCCCGAATAGCACCGGTAAACGAGCCTCTCACGTGCCCGAAGAGTTCAGACTCTAGCAAATTATCATTAAATGCAGCGCAGTTTTGCACCACTAGAGGGCCGCCCTGCCTAGCTGAATTATAGTGAATGGCATGTGCTATTAGCTCCTTGCCAGAACCCGTGGGACCTGTAATTAAAACGGGAGAATCGACGAGCGAAACCTTCTTTACAAGTGAAAACACCTCTTGCATCGCGGGGCTCTCGCCAACGATATTTTGAAAATCGTACTCGCGGCAAAGTTGTTTCTTTAATTGCTCGTTTTGCCGCTCCGAACTACCAAGATTTTTGTATAGAGTTTTTAGCCTTAAGGCCGCACGCAGACGCGCGAGCAGTTCTTCTGGTTTAAACGGCTTGCTAATGTAATCGTCTGCACCATTGTCTAAGCCTACAATAATGTCTTCTAGAGTATCCTTGGCACTAAGCAAAACGATTGGCACATAGCGGAGTTCGGGGTGCGCCTTTAGATTGCGCGTGACCTGATATCCATCCCCTCGTGGCATCACTACGTCGAGCAAAATTAATGACGGATCGCAGCTAAGCGCCTTCTCGTAAGCCTCCTCACCCGAGAAAGCGCAGACCACTAAATAGCCGTTATGAGCAAGTATCCGCTCGAGCGCATATAGTGCATCCTTATTGTCATCGGCAATGAGAATCGTCTGCTGGGATACTGCTGTCATTGTTTAGCTGACTTAGCTGTTGCGCTTCCAGGAATCGTAACGACAAAAATCGCGCCCTGATTTAATTCGCTCCTAAGCTCGATACTGCCACCAAGCCTCTCTATGGCTGCTCTGACCAAAAACAAGCCAAAACCACTTCCCTCCTCGGAACAATGCTTTACCTGAGACTTAACCCTATAACCATCCTCGAAAACCTGTCCCTGTTCGGCAAATGGGATCCCCCAACCAGTATCAGCCACATAAAGGACAATCGAATTATTTGCCGCCTTCTCCCCCTGTAGCCAAACCTTGCCGCCTTTTGGCGAATATTTAATCGCATTGGACACTAAATTATTAACGACCTTTCTAAGCAACGTAACGTCGCTAGAAAAACTCTGTGGCAAACGAGCCAAATCTTCGCTTAACGCTACTCCCTTTTGCTCCGCTAGATGGCGGAGACTCGCAATAATCACCCCAAGTTCAGCCCTGACGTCAAACGTCGTCACGCGCAAAGCCTTAGCTCCAGTAGTAAGAGAGCCAGTTTCTAGCAATTCCTGAACGAACTCCTGCAAAAGCTCTGTGCTACTTTGGATTATTGCAACTTGGCGCTTCTGCTGATCGCTTAGCTTGCCGTCAATTTCTGCCGCCAAAACACTTGCTACCGACGAGATGGAGTGGAGCGGAGTTTTTAACTCATGTGCAAAGTGGGAAAGCAAAGCACAAAAACCCGCCATATCGAAATCGACAGCGCATTCTTTTTTGCCTTGCTTCTCCAGAAGCCTTACCCCTTCATCAAATCCAGAAACTCGCGATTGCTCTTGGTTCCCTTCATCTTATCCTTAAGCCATTCCATCGCATCGACGACGTTAAGCGGATTTAGAACCTTGCGTAGAAGCCAAAGCCTCTGCAAATCTTCATCTGGAATTAACAGTTCCTCCTTGCGGGTTCCGGATTTATTAATATCTATTGCTGGAAATATGCGCCTCTCAACTAGCTTGCGATCTAGCACGAGTTCCATATTGCCGGTTCCCTTAAACTCCTCAAAAATAACCTCGTCCATCCTGGAGCCAGTATCTATGAGCGAGGTTCCAATAATTGTCAGACTGCCTCCCTGCTCAATATTTCGCGCTGCGCCAAAAAACCTCTTTGGCTTATGCAACGCATTGGAATCCACACCGCCTGAAAGGATCTTTCCACTGGGTGGAACCACGGTATTGTAGGCTCTAGCTAAACGAGTAATAGAATCCAACAAAATCACGACATCCCGCTTGTGCTCGACCAAGCGCTTTGCCTTCTCAATTACCATTTCAGCAACTTGAACGTGACGAGTTGGCTGCTCATCAAAGGTTGAACTAACCACCTCTCCCCTTACGTTGCGCGACATGTCCGTAACCTCCTCAGGCCGCTCATCTATCAAGAGGACGATTAAAATCACATCTGGATGATTACTCGTAATGGCATTGGCAATGTCTTGGAGTAAAATAGTTTTTCCGGTGCGCGGAGGTGCCACGATTAGCGCACGCTGTCCCATGCCTATTGGACAAAGCAAATCGATAATGCGCGTAGAATAATGCTCGGCATTGTACTCTAAGTGCAAGCGCCTGTCCGGATACAAAGGCGTTAAATTGTCAAAAAGAATCTTGTCTTTTTGCGCTTCGCTGGGCTCAAAGTTAATTTCGTTAACCTTTAAGAGCGCAAAATATCTCTCTCCCTCTTTGGGCGGTCGAATCTGGCCAGCAACCGTATCTCCTGTTCGCAAATTAAAGCGCCGAATCTGTGCAGGCGAAACGTAGATATCATCCGGGCCAGGAAGATAGTTATAGTCTGGCGCACGCAAAAAACCAAAACCATCAGGCAAGGTCTCTAAAACGCCCATCCCATAAATTTGGCCATTAGTCTCAGCTTGCGCTTCCAATATTTCAAATATTAAATCCTGTTTTCTTAGATTGGCCGCACCCTCGATATTTAAATCGTGCGCAATTTTTGCAAGCTCTTGAATATCGTTCTTTTTTAATTCTGCAAGATTCATAGCAGACGGACTCCCCACTTATTTTTCCCTTATTGTTATTTCGACTGATTTGATTGTTGCAAGTTTATCTGAATTTAAACCAACTAGAGATTCCACAACCGCACATCGAACCTTGAGTTAGAATTTAGTTTTCGGCTGAAGTTGTTTTGTGGAAATCGAACCAGTGAATTGATTAATTAGATTACGTTCTAATTTAACACATGCCGCTAAGCGACGTCAACAACTTTTCTTCCAAGCGACGCACCTAAAATATTTACTACTCGCGAAAATGCTTGCTCAAATCGGCGTCTCATGCCAATTTAATTAAGTTAAATGAACTAAAGTCGGTCGCTGCGTTGGCGACTAGAATAGGTCTAGGTTGCATTGTAAACAATATCTTTTAGGAGAATTTTAAAGTGGCTTTTAAAAAAAACTCTTGTTCTACTGAGAAATGCGCGCCGAAGGGCATGAATCTTAAAGCTCCGAGTTCTAAGGTTGTGAGCCCCAAAGGCGCTGCAAAGCAGAAAAAAATAACAAAGCCAAAAAACGGCACCTATTACACCCAGGCAGAGCTGTATGAATGCCTCAAGGATTGTTGTGGCCTTGAAAATCGAAGGGTTGCTAGGAGCGTCTATGATGGTTTTGCTGGAATGATTCAGTCGGCGCTCAAGAAGGGATATAAGGTGCCCCTCCCTGGAATCGGAAAGATTCAGGTAAGGCAAAGCAAGGCGCGGATGGGCAGAAACCCAGCCACCGGGGAAATCATTCGCATACCAGCACGAAAAAGAGTGCGCTTGACTCCCACAAAAGCTTTAAAGGAAGCAGTCCTTTAAGATTTTGCCTGTTTTGTTATTTATCTGTTTCGCTAGGCTAGAAGCTCTCGGGGCTTCGGGTGTTGAGTTTTATGTTGTGGAAGTGAGATAGAGAGAACGCTTAACATTGAATAAAACTTCTTAGAGGAGGGCCGGAATTCTAAACCCCAACGGCCCTCCTCTCGACAACTTACTAATCACCGTATGGGTCACGGTTATTAGTTTTTTTCTCCTTGGGCCGATCCGTTGTTCCATCTGGATCGGAAAAGATATCGATCGTCTCACGACGACCAATATCTTCTAATACTACCAAAGCCCCACAAGTGGGGCTTAAAAAAAGTGACAAAAACTTTAATTTTTTTTTCTTCACTTTTTTCTCCTTTTTTTTAATTCCGAAAATCTCGCCGACTTCCGAACGCTCGGAGCGGCAGTAATTTTTAGAGCAAATTTTTTTGGCGTGCTTTTACTCTAAAAATTACTGCTACTCTCTAACTGCCTCGTCAGGCAGGAGCATAGGTGTCAAGGCTAGGACTGGAATTCGCCTAGGAGAAGCTTAGAAAGTGGAATCGGCCGCATATTTCTTAACCTCATTTCGCGTCCTCTCATCT
>JADLFC010000044.1 GCA_020845775.1 Deltaproteobacteria bacterium | reverse complement strand
TTAAATGAATGAGAGACTCGTGCTATACTAGTAGCTGTTCTGGTACTACAGCGAAATTAGCTCCTGTATTCGATGTGGGCTAGCGTTTACGATGAGCCTATACTCCAGAACAGAGTCAGGCGGCTGTGATTATGCGCTGTGCACGGCTGAAATGCGAAGTCTCTATTTCGTAGCTCTGCAAGGCTGACGGCGAGAATATTTGAATAAAGGAATGGGTGTTTCACATGGTAATAGATTTAACGGTGAAGGATGAATTAGAAATTCAGCTTAATGGTGCTGAGATAGAGGTATTACCCATACTACTGAAGAGCGCAACGCATTTCATGTTGATTAACTCCTTTTATTACAATCAAAATGAAAGGAAAAAGAAAAAGCTATTTAAAAAGCTATTTATTGGATTGGAAATTCTTCTTGAGGATACCTGTGAATACTATTGTATAACGGAGTGGCCTGGCACTGTAACCCATGAGAGCAACTCCCGATTAATGGTTTATGGGGCAATGGGAGAAAAAGAAAGAGAGTTTTTTAAACGTAATACGTATAAGATATTTGAGACTTATGCCAACGGGTGGGATGATCTAACGCTATTAAAAAGCGGTAGGCTACTTTTTTTCAATTGCACGCATGAGGGATTTGGCTCAATTTTTGGGAGCAAGGACTTTCTTGAGCGTTTGCCGTTAAAAGCTAGTGTCTCAAAACCGGAGTACACAAATTATCGAGTGGTTGGAGAAATCATAAGCTGTTTACGGTAAGAGACCGCGCAACTGGAAAAGGGCTGGTTACAAACCACGTAGACTATTGAGGTTGCACGTTGATTGAGGTAAGATTAGATGATTTTGATAGGTGGGAATCTATCACGTTATCTAATTGGTACGGATGTTCCTCGGTAATTCAATTGCCAAATCGGGAATTGTTAGTTCAATGCGGTGGTGGGGTTTTGCGTGTGAGATGACCGATGCTTTGAATGGCGCTATTGGGATGATGACTGAGGTTGAGCTAGTGAAAATGTAACCCTAGACAGTTTTTTATGGACGATCCGCAGCATCGGGTCACGGGTTGGGACTCGAACATCGATACAACCAGACTCTATGACCCGAACAAGATAGATTTCTACAACAAATATATGGCTTGGTGTAAGTTCGCTCGCCGCTTATGCGGAGGCGATTTACGTTTTAAGTCTTTCTGAAGTCGTTGCATCTACCAGGGAAATTAAAGCGGAAGTGAGCTGTAGTAACTGTTATCGCTGAACTGGAGTAGGTGTAGGTAAATATAGTTCTGCAAGTCGGTATGCGTCGTCTACTATCACGTGCACGACCTCTCCAGCGCGTTCTATCTTGCCGGCGACTAAAAGCATGCTGCTTTCGCAAATAACCGTGCGCTTTTGTTCAAAGATGTGCGGGCGAATAATTAAATTGGCAAAAGAAGTTTCATCCTCAAGGGTAACAAAAACCACCCCAGATGCCGTCATTGGCCTTTGTCGCGTCAACACTAGGCCCGCTACTTTTACGCTTTTACCTCGTGGAAAATGCAATGCATTTTTTAGCTCAATTGCGCAAACTATGCCGTCAGCTATCAGTGTCTTGCGGAAAAAAGACAGCGGATGAGCTTTGAGCGATAGCCCTGTTGCTTGGTAATCCTGCCACACATTTTGAGGAAGCGAAATGAAGGGTAAGTTCGTTGCTCGTGCTCCTCGTTCTAGGGTATCTAATAACGGCAAAAAGTGTTTAGGATGTAGCGATCGAATCTCCCATAAAGCCTGTTGACGAGTGTAGTTCATGGATGAAAAGGCATCGGCTAAGGCTAGGCTTTTTAAGCATTGTATGCTTACGCCACTATCGTAAAAGAGTTTGGCGATACTGTTGTATAAACCATTTTCTCTCACCACTGCGGCTATGGTTACGGCTTCTGCTTGTCTTAAACCCTTAACTAAACGCATCCCAAGCCGGAGAGAATAAATGTCTCCCTCTAATGAGCAATCCCACTCGCTATGATTTACATCAACCGGAAGTATAGTTACTCCATGCCGCTTCGCATCGTCTACAATTTGAGCAGGCTGATAAAATCCCATGGGCTGACTGTTTAGCAAAGCAGCGCAAAATGGGCCGGGATAATGGTGCTTTAGCCAAGCAGAAACATATACGAGCAAGGCAAAAGAAGCTGCATGAGATTCAGGAAATCCATATTCTCCAAACCCTTTGATTTGTTCGAAATATGACTTTGCAAAATCAATTGAATAGCCGTTTGCTAGCATTCCACTTATAATGCGCTCCCTAAATCCATCTAAAATGTTACTCTTGTGCTTCCACGCAGCCATGGCACGCCTTAGCTCATCCGCCTCGCCAGGCTTAAAACCAGCGCCTACTATGGCTAATCTCATGACTTGCTCTTGAAAAATAGGAACGCCTAATGTTTTGGAAAGAATTCTCTCTATTTGCTTAGAGGGATAAGTTGCTCTTTCCTTGCCTAAGCGCCTCCGTAGATATGGATGAACCATGTTGCCCTGAATTGGGCCAGGTCTAATAATAGCTACCTCAATTACCAAATCGTAATAACAACGAGGGCGCAATCTAGGCAACATGTTCATTTGAGCACGGGACTCGATTTGAAAAACTCCTATAGTATCAGCTCGACAGATCATGTCGTAAACGCCTTTATCGCATTGAGGAATATTGTGAAGATTGAATTGCGTGCCGAGAGAGCAGTTTATTAAATCAAGAGCTTTGCGCATGCAAGTTAACATACCGAGAGCTAAAATATCTATTTTTAACATGCCCATCGCCTCAATGTCGTCCTTGTTCCATTCTATTACGGTTCTATCTGGCATGCTCGCATTTTCAATCGGCACGATTTCGCTTAAAGCATTGTTGGTAATAATAAAACCACCTACGTGTTGCGATAAGTGTCGTGGAAAGCCAATTAATTCCCTGCTTAGTTCTATGGCCCAAGTAATATTTGGCAAATTGTCGTCTAACCCGATGTCGCGCAGCTGCCGCAACGTAATGCTCTGCTCTCTCCACAAGAAACGCGTTTTTCGCAAAATGCCAATTTGCTCATCGGTTAATCCCATAGCCTTGCCAACGTCGCGTATGGCGCTTTTAGATCTGTAGGTTATGACTTCTGCCACTAAAGCAGCTCGCTCTCGGCCGTATTTGTTGTATATGTATTGAATTACTTCTTCCCGCCGCTCGTGCTCAAAGTCTATGTCGATGTCCGGTGGCTCATCTCTTTCCTTGCTGATGAACCTTTCAAATAATATGTCAATATTGCTGGGGTCGACCGAGGTAATGCCTAGACAATAACAAACTGCGGAATTAGCTGCTGCGCCTCTTCCTTGGCACAAAATGCCTCGCTGTCGCGCAAAGACTACGATGTCGTAAACTGTTAGAAAATATTTGGCGTAATTTAGCTCGCTTATTAGTGATAATTCGTGCTCAAGCTGCGCTTTTACGCTAGCAGGTATGTCATTACCATAGCGAGTGTTGGCGCACTCCCATGTTAGCTCGCTAAGATATTGCATCGGATCTTTGCCTTCTTCGCAAATTTCGATGGGGTATTCGTAAGTCAATTGATCCATAGAAAAATGCAGTGCTCGTTCAGCAATTATCTGAGTCTGCAGCAGTGACTTAGGAATATCGCTAAATAGGCGTTCCATTTCTTGCGGAGGCTTTAAATAGTGCTCTGCATTAGAAGAAAGAGCAAATCCTGCCTTCTGCACGCTAGTTTTAAGTCTTATGCAAGTTAAGACATCGTGCAAAAGTTTTCGTCTCTTTATGTGATAGCAAACGTCGTTAGTGGCAACTATTGGGACAGCAAAGCGCTTGGCTAGCTCTATAGCCTTTGCCGTAGTGCAGGTATCGTTAGGTTGATAGAGCCTAGAGATGCCTAAGGCAAGGCGATCTTCAGTAAATGTACTTTTTAACTCCGCTAGAATTCGTGCTAAAAAATCTAGCTTGTAACTGCTAGGCGCAATAATTAGCAATAATCCTTTCTGATATTTGAGCAAATCTTCTAGCGTTAAATTACATTGGCCTTTTAATGTCCTGCGCTTACCTAAAGAAAGAATGCCAGAGAGACTAGAGTAAGAAGCCTTACATGTGGGATAAGCTAAAATAGAGAGTTTCCCATTGGATGTTGACAAATGCGCATCGTGATAACCGAAAGGCGAAGTGTCAATCTCCAGATGACAACCTACTATTAGCGATATGCTATGCTTTTTAGCAGCGACATGTGCGCGCACAATGCCTGCTAAAGTATTCCTATCTGTAATGGCAATGGCTTTGTAATTTAGAAGAGCTGCTTGAGCAATTAGTTCCTCAGGATGGCTAGCTCCATAAAGGAAGGAAAAATTGCTAGTTACTTGGAGTTCGCAGTAGGTGGCTCTGGTTAGTGGCATAGCGTTATAAATCCTAGGCCCAGATGCCGTGGAGAAACCATTGCGAAGTATTTAAGTCGCGAAAAATCCAAAGCCAAGTTCCATCTTGTGTTTGCACAGTGAAGTAGTCGCGCGAACCGCTATGTTGCTTTGTAGGGCTCCCATCTAGTGGGGATGTTGCAAAAGAGTGAGATCGCCACCACTCGGGAAATATTCTTTCGGGCCCTGTCATTTGGGCAATGCTGTGGAATATCCCTTGCCACTGAAGCCAAGAAGGAGCAAGCTCTGCGGTGACGGCGTCAGTTTGAATTAGCTCCGGCTGCCTAAATAACACCGAGGGACGTGTCGTAGTTGTGAGAGAATGTTCCTCTACAGTTGTTAGTAGAGAGTGCTCGGCTAAAGTGTGAGTTAAATAGTTTCTAGCTAGTGGTGCAAAAGAAAATGATCTTTCGGGAATATGCGATGCGTGAAAATGGGCATGAGCTACTTGTTCACTTCCTAGTTCGTTAATCAATGTATCCAATAATTTGCCTTTGTTTACATTAACGGCTTTGTCTGCGTGGAAGGACTTTAGAAACATTTCGCCTTGGTCGAAATCTTTAGTGGCTGTGTCTGTGATTGTTAACGATATAAAAATTACCTCCGCATGCAGTTCTAAGTGTTCGAGTTTAGGTCGTAGCAAGGACCAGATATGTTTGAAGTCGCAGGAAGGGAAAGATAAGAGAATATCCCTTTTTTCGCTCGGCATTGATTTGTATCCAAACTCCAACATCAATGAGCGAATATTGCGGCTTTCGCGTTTAGCTAGTAGCAATATGTCTTCTACTAGTTGTTTTACTGCGGCTTCTATAGCGTCTATTAGTTTTAGTGGCTCCTCAAAGTCTCTCTTTGCAATTAATGGCGTTGCCAATTTAATGGGATCAATTAACTCCTCTTCTAATCCCAAGGCTTGTTGTAGGCGCTTGGTTAAAAATGGGCCAAATCGTTCGGCAAGAGCATCGGGCTCTATGTTAAGGAGATGCTCTACATGCGTAATGCCTACTTCATGTAAACCTTTTAGGGTGTGGTCATCCAGGCGTAGCGCTTGAATAGGTAAAGGTGTCAAGACTTCAAATAGGGAGTGTGGACACGCGATTGCGATATCTTCTGAGCTATATCGCGATATGGCCCAAGCGCATCCCAAAGTGGGCGCAATGGCTAGGCGAAAATTGAAATGTAAGCTGGTTAGCTTTTTGGCTATAGAGTTTAGGATGTGGTTTTTCCCTTTAAACAGTTGCAGACTGGCTGTTATGTCGATATTTATACCGTGAGAGAGAGTGTCTGAGGTGAGATTCAAATTTTCACGTCTATAATGAGCAGTGTCGATATTTGCGATAGGAGAGAACTTCGTTGACCAATGCGCCAATTTGCTGAGGGTATCTCGAATGTCTAAAGTTTTTGTCGAAAGTCGAGGGAGGAAGATCGAAAGAATGTTTTTGTCTGTGACATTTGGCATTTGCTGTAAGTGGCATCTCAGTGCGCTTTAGTTTTAGTGTAATGTTAGTGCAAATGTTATTCGGTGCCGGAAAAGTGGATGGCGTAAGACAGCAGCGAGTTTTCCACAGTCGGCGCTCGCTTAGCGGGGTTTGTTGTAGGAACCCACGCTCGCGCTGCCTATGGAAAACTCTCCTTGGTATTATGTGTAGGTATCATGGGTGTCATGTGGCTTTTTTGAGCTTGAAATTAGATCTGTGTATATAGCCCAAGTTAGGGGAGAAGCTATCCCCTTGCATCGCAAGAGTTCTACGCACCACTTGCTATTAGTTTTTTCTGAAGGCAAGGGAGAAACCCTCCATCTCGTTTGTGCTACTGAATGGCAGTTAAGCTCCCAGGGCGGTCGCATTACTAAGCAAAGATTTGTGGCCTTGGTCGTTGCTAGGTGTAGGCGGCGCGTCGAATTAAAATTAAAGCCACTTCCATCTAAGACGAGTATGCTAGCAAGATGTGAGCGCAATATTTCAATTGCGGCCCAAAGGCGTTTAGCTTTAGTCGGGGGATTGAGGTAAATGCTCTTGTTTAAAATTTTACAACTAGTATCTAGCGGCAAAGTGCTTGTAATAAAGCTCGGCGTCAGCCAACATCTGTCGCCCACCCATGCAATGATGCTGTTTTTAAATATTGGGTTGTGTGCGACAACATGGCTAATAACTGTCAGTAGGACGCAAAATGGCGGTTGCCACAAATTTTTCCCTTTAGAAGTAGCTTTGTTCTGCAAAGTCCATTCGTGAAAACATCCCGTGCTCAAGTTAATCGGCAGTTCCTCATCTATGGGTGAGATGCCCAGTGTTAGCTTAGAACTAGCTTGGCACTGTCCCTTTTCTAGAGAGCTATTCTTTGCAAGCCAAACAGAGCCATTAGACAAGAGAGTCGAAAGCATAAGCAAGAATTAACTATAAAACCTAGGGGTTTGTGGTTGTGTGTTCTAGTTTTTTTCTATATATAAAATTTATAAAACAAGCAAGGGGTAGGACAATGTTTTGCTAGAGAGAGCTACAGTTATATTTATTTTAGGCATAACGAGAATACATGCCTAAAAATATTAGTATTATCTGATAGTAAAAAGGTTATAGTGGGACTTAAATTTAAGCAGGAGTTTTATAAAGGAGACCTTTTAGGGAGAGAGCCTGAACTTCCGCTGCCCGACGACTTTATACTTCCTACTAACGAAACCGACTGGAGAGAAGAAATATTCAGCGAAGCTAAAGTGCCCAATCCTCACGCTTCTTCCAGGACGCTGAAAGAACATTTTAGTGATTACTTAAATGGCCAAACTACCGAGCTTACAAACACAATAGAGGGAGTGGTGGATATTGCAAAAGGTGGATTCAATTTGTCTACCATAGGGCTACTCACTAACCCTGAGCAATACGATAAGACGGCTGCAAATGTTAGAAATGTTCTAAAAACAATATTTAAACATCCCATCGCATCGGCAAAGGCATTATTGCAATCCTATGTCTCTCCTTGGAAGGAGGGGCGGCCGTTAGAGACTATAGGTATGCTCCAAATGGCAGTGTTAACAGAGCTGACAGATAAGGGCGTGGGTAATATTTCTAAAGTTAAAAAAATTACAGATATTGCTGACTCTGCAAGTAAATCTAGCACTCTTGTTAAAGGACAAGCTAAATTTACGCATATTTCTGCCGAAGTGACTGCTGCAGCAGAAGAGTTTAAAAGTGGGCATTTAAGCCGAGGAGCGAAACTAAGTTCTCAACTCATTGAAGGAATCGACTCTGTAATAGAAGAAGTTTATGACTTAGCGGTAAATAGAAAGCGCGCAAACTCTTCTGTGCCGGAACTTTCGAAAAGCGGTCATCTTAGTCTTGAAGCCGCCAAAAAAGTGAAAGAAAGGGTTATAACGGCCGTAAATGTTCTAATGGAAGAGCCGAGTTTTTCCGCATATGTGCCTGAAAAGAATATCGTTGAATTACTTTCTAAAGATCGTAGCGGGAATGCGCTTGCCTTCTTTGAAGATTTGTCTGAGCTTTTAAAAGTTTGCAAGGCACAAAATTCAACTGCGTCTCTGGAGGTGCACAAAATATTTGATGAGGCGTTCTCTCAGCTTAAGAATGGCGGAAATCACATTGGCGTATATAACGAAGCGAGGGCTATTACAGATCTCGCAAATGAGGGTTTTGCCGTTAGTGCAATTCATCCGCGGGTTCACAAGAATGTGCAATTTGCCAGGCAAGAAAATGATCGCGTTTTTGGTTTGACAAATACGCAGAGAGACGAAATGCCAATAGATGTTTTGTTGAAAAAGGATGGATGCCTCTATTTAACCGAAATTAAAACTTCCTATGCAGGCCTTTTGCAAAAGAACATAGTGGAGAATCGAAAATTTGGATGTGGAGGGCTTCTTAACGAAGGCCAAGTAGCAGAGTTTGGGAAGGAGATTTATCCAGCAAAAGGTCAACTGTTTAATCATCTCCTTTTTACTGAGCGACTTGCGCTGCGCGGTGAGAATGCAAGGCATCTTATATTGGTGTTCGAATCTTCACAGCGAGACACAAAGTTATATAAGCAGCTTTCCCATAAATTAGTTCAAGAGACGCATGCAGCCGTTGAGGAGATAGTTGCAAGTAGCGTAAATGGGCAAAAATCTACAAATAAATTGCCCTTCCCCCTCCTAGTTGAGCTTGATGACTTGCCAAATATAGGCAAATACTAGTTTTTTCTAACCTCGACGCATTTCCTTGCACATCCTCGCCTTTGACTCGATGCGCGAAGTTGGTGCATAATGCGCGCCACTGCCTAGCAGTAAAATTCTTCGTTCCTTTAAATTGTCCATACTAATAATTTTGTTCCTCCAATGTCGGCTCGTCTTCTTTTAATCTAGCGAGGGGCTATATTAAAAGAAGATAGGGGAGTATTGGGTTTTTTTAAGGAGAGAAAAATGAAGATCACGAGTCAGGGGATGATTAGGGCGATTATCCTTGACTCGGATGTCAAGGATATAAAAGATCTATTTGCGTTTCTCGCGGAGATTAACCGCGAGACGCAGATAGGGCTAAGCATCAATGACGTTTACAAATGGGTAAACGTCATTGATGGAAACAATCTGTTGGCAGCCTTGAAAGAGGTTGCGCGGCAGATTGTAAAAAAACAAAATGTTTCGCGGCGAGATAGGAGGAATATGTTCTTTGCGTTGTTAAACAAGGAGCATAGAAAATTACACTCGCCGGAAAAAATTGCACGGGCGATTTTGATGGAGATCGACCGCGCATACTGTACAGAAAAAGAGGATGAAGACTGATGGTTTTTCATCCTCTGCGGCCATGGGAACATGGAGAGTTTCATGGCCGCCGGCAATTAGGAAAGGTTTAACCCTTATCTTACCTGTTTGTCTAAGTAGCTAATAACATTGGTAATTATCCGTGTTTTGCGAAAACGGCCAGTTTTAAACGTGAAAAGTGGCACTTTTCACGTTTATACCATTTACAAAAAGGATTTTTGTAAATGGTATAAACAGCGAGTGCGTAAGCACTTGCCAATAAACAACAAACACCGTTTCCAAAAAGTAAAATATTTAACTTACTTTTTGGAAACGGTATAGAACTCGTAGCCCCTGGTTGCGATGCTAATTCAGTATGGTTACTGTCTTACAGGGGTTGGTATTACGTAATCGTTATTTCTGTGTCGCGTAATCCAGGATACGACCGAATTCGGAATAGAAGGCTGGACGGTAACTACTCCATAGTTATCGGGTATGTCGTAGCTACTTAAATCAAGCGTGCTTAGACCGTGTGCAGGCACTACAATGCTTTCTCCTAGGAGAATGTCGTTCATAGCTTGTGAGCGACTTAAACCATTGCCCAAAATAATAGTTCCGTCCGAGCGAACCATGGAAATAGTTACTTCCACAGTTTGCTCACTTGGATTTAACAACCACAGCCGTGATTCTTGGGATAAAAAGGTGTTGTAGCTGCCACTTAGAACAACTCCCAATGCTTGTTTGCCTCCAATCCCATACATGTAATGAACGCCACCGTCTGATTTTCTAGCATACTGCATTGTGACTGCCATTAGGCTGGCCGGACGCGAGCCACGGAGGATGGCAATGCCCTTTTCCCGACTTAATATTTCGTCAGTTATCAAATGAAACGTTGCATGTGGAGGCAGCGCCATAGAAGTGTTGAGGCGCCCCGAACCGTCGTTACCGTATATGTCGACACTAACGGAAATATTGTGCGAACTAGTGTTAGACAACTCGATTATCGACGAGCCTTGCGAAGTATCTAGCGGCAGAGCGAGTTTCTCGCCGCTCCCCCAGCCGCCCTCTAACTGGAAAGCCGTATCAAATGTGTTCGCCCCATATGGATTGTCGTAAAGGTATCGCACATTTCTAAGCTGGAATTCGTCATCGCCGTTCGAGGGCTGCCATTTTACAAGTCCCACCAACGATGGGCCTAAATGATGTGCGGAAAAATCGCGCCTGGCGCGAGCCTTAATAAAAACGCTCTCCTGGGATAAGAGAGAACCATCTTGCGCAAAAAATGTAAGCGTGCCAGTAGCGTCTCCATGGCTCAAGTTGGTGAGCTGAATCCAATTAGCAACGATGTTGTTTGAATCTGTAGGTGAAATGCTAGCTTGAAAAGTATTAAATGGAACGTATTGAGCTCCTCGCTTGCCGTTAGTAAGCGGCATAGCTAAGGCGAACTCAAACTCAGGTGAACCAGGGTTATAGTTTCGGCTAGGTTTATAGTAGACCATTCTTCCGTCCAAATCTCCAGCTCGTCCATCATGCGAAGAACAGACTCGACCGTAAGAATTTTGCTCTCGGCCCTCTAAATCGTGCACAGAAACGTCGTATTCAGTAGCCCGACCGATGTAAAAAGCAGTAGAGCCTCGAGGCTGCCCAGAAATATCAAAAAGAGTCGTCTGCACGTTTAGACCACCATCGCTTAAATTTACGTGCTCGAGAAAGTTAAACATGTTCTCCAAAAAACCATTCCACTCAGCACACAGCGTTTGATTTAAAATCGGCAGATCGCTACCTGGGTCCAGTGGGTTACTGCCGTTAGTTACCTCCTGACCATCGCTCGTTCCATCATCATCCGAATCACTATCGCGAATATCCGTGCCGTAAACCGCCTCTTCAGCATCGCTTAATCCATCTCCATCTGAGTCGACCTCGCCATTGCCGCCACCACCTCCGCCACCTCCATCATCATCATCGGGACTGTCGTTTGGGTTGCTAAAAATGTCAGTCAAATATTCACTGCCATGGGGTGCAAACAACTTGTAGCTAGAAAGTGATGGTAAAGTCGACTTGCTTGCTCGCACAAAGCTCTGCCCCAAGACGATTTGCCCTAAAGAGTTGGTTTTTAGCGACAAGCGATTGTAAGCATGAAAGGCATCGTTTTGCTCGTATATTACCTGCCAATTCCAGCCGGTGCTGCTAGTGGTTTTAAACCTCAAGAATAGTGCGCTCCTGCGGTCAATGCTGCTTGCATACCTCTGATAGCGATACGCTATTACTGGTTGATTGGAAATGCTAGTTATACTGCAATGAGCCCCCACATGTGGCCAATCCAGAAATTCTATCGACCAGGATTTGCCACTAGGTTTTTTGGCATAGACTAAGCGATCGTCACTAATGTTCTCATCTGTAATTTGGTAGCCAGATGAGCAAAAGTAGATTGCATCGCTAGAGTCTACCGCAAGAGCAGGCCACATCCCAAATTTACTCGTTGAGTAGGTAAGTGTCTCTATGCTCCAGCTCGAACTACTGCTTTGAGTTGCAATTTTAGGTCTCTTGCCAGTTGCGTCGAAATACGCAATTACCGACTTGTTAGTGCTAAGAGTAACAATGCTGCTCATTGATCCGACATCGTTGCTGGACAAATCGACTCTTTGAGTAGACCAGTTTTTCCACACTCCACTTGCAAATTTTAGCGTGCGTAGATTTTCATCGTAGTAGCTTAGGCACAGTGATGAGCCACAAATGCTAGCTGAAATCTCCCTTCCAACTCGTGAGGAGACGTCGATTGTCTCCTTTTGCCATGTTAGGTTTTCCTTGTAGGCATGAAGTAGTTGATGTGCACTGTTGTCGACATAAATGATATGCGGCTTGTCCTGTAGGAAAAGTAGGGCAGTTGAGGAGGGTGATGTCAAGCTACTGTCAACTGTTTCCTTGTGCCAGTACCCATGGTCAAAAGTTGTAAAGATTAGATCGTTCTCTAGTGAGTTAAAAAAGCTAAACGCCGGTCGATTTCCGCTTCTCAGCGCAAACGATAAGCCATCACCCTCGCCATTCTGCCCTAATGTGACGCCGCTAAGGTCTAGCTCTGCCGCTTGAAGCCGTGTGGCGTGCAGAAAAGGCCCTAGGCCAATAAATATCAGACAAAAAACCAAGCAACGGAAAGTAGCTACTATGTAGCTAGATATATTAGAGTTTCTAACGTATGCCGACCGTTTTGCTAACATCTGATACTACCTGGTCTGCGGCCAGTAAGGCTGTAGTATTAGAATCGGCCAGTTTAATGGAAGGCGTTACGATCCGACGCGCATATATTTAGACCAAAAAGTACTATTTTGAAATAATAACTACTTCGCTAAGTGTCCGTAATTTGCACAGGTTGAATTATGCGGAAAGTGACTGCTGTCGAGTTGCGGATCCAGGGTTGCTGAGTGAGTATCGAATCCAACTTGTTGCCAGGACTGAAAATTATGTAAGGCTCCCTTAATGCCGTAATTGCCCCCATTTGCTGCAAATAGAGCCCATCGCAACGAGGCTCTCGGATTAAAATAACAGTTATTGTCTATGCTAATTTTACCTCCAGCTACCACATCGTCATATGTAGAGTCGTCACCGTACGGATCTACCGTGACGATGCCGCGCTCCTGTGAATAGGCACCGGTATCGACGACTATATTTTTGCGATATGTTAGGAGGCCAAGAGGATTATATTCACTGCTTGGTTGGTAATATAGGCCAATATTTCCGACCGAGGTATTGTTTTCAATTAGAATGTTATCGATATTCGTGACGCCCCCGTGATTCATTATTTTAATTGGATCGCTGTCTATAATCAGGTTGTGGTGAATTCTGCTGTTATTAGTTCCCGAACCAACTGATTCAAAAAAGCAATTTGTAAATACATTATTGTCAACTTCAAAAACCGAGTTCGGTATAGAGGCTGCGTGCTTATAGGCCAAGCAAGACCCAGTTTTGTCCACGCCAATATTTTGTGTGTGATAAATCACATTATGGTGGAATCTAACTATTCCACCGCCGCCAAACAAAACGATGTTTCTGCTATTCTCGGTTTTCATGCCCTGGGTGTCCGCGTTAGTGCGGTCATAATTGTCGTGAAATGCGCTATGGTGCACTTCTAGGTTGCGAACATCGACCACCCTCAATCCAGCAATGTTGTCATTGTCAACACCATCAGTGTCATGTATGCGGATATTTTGCAGTTTGATGTTAGAAGATTCTTCGAGTAACAGGCCTTGCTGATATGCGCCACTAATTTCTATGCCATCCAGTATTATGTAGCTAGACTGAAAGATCCACATCCCCGTAGCTCTATCTATGGGCCATATCAATGGCACAGAGCCTTCGGGATAGGCTTTAATAGTAATGGGATTGCTTGCGGTGCCGTTAATGTTTCTTAGCACGATTGCGTGCTTGCTTCCGTCGTATTCGTAGGTGTCTCTATAATAATCCCCAATCAAATAAACCACATCGCCAGGACTTAAATTCACGGCGTTAGATGGAGCATCGCTACCAGAATAATAAGACGCCAAATTTCTTAATGTCTTCCACGGCGCGTTAAAGGTGCCATTGCTATTGTCCGAGCCGGATGCTGCCGCGACGTAATAACAGCGACCACTGCCGGTAGCCTCGCAAAGTGGAGTGCAAGAACAAGGCGAATAACTTCCGTTTGTTTTGCAAGTTTTGGTGCCACGGCCGCAGGAACTACTGCACTCGACGGAGCGACCTGGATAAATGCGAGAATTGGCATCGTCGCAATCTACTCCCACTTGAAATCCATCCCGATCGGAATCCAATCCACTACAGAACAAATCGCTGCCATTGCAGTCCTGATCAATCCCATCTCCACATATTTCGGTGCTTAC
>JADLFC010000043.1 GCA_020845775.1 Deltaproteobacteria bacterium | reverse complement strand
TATACCATTTACAAAAAGGATTTTTGTAAATGGTATAAACAGCAAGTGCGTAAGCACTTGCCAATAAACAACAAATACCGTTTCCAAAAAGTAAAATATTTAACTTACTTTTTGGAAACGGTATAGTATTAACGCTTGATGAAAAACGCAAAAGAAGATGCCGATGAACGGGGGAATTTTGAAGATCCCACTAAGGGTTTGGAAGACGTTCGCGACCTTTCAAGTATTGCGGACGATTATGATTGGTCGGCAGAATGGGAAACATTGCCGAGATCGTCTAGTGAGTTAACCAATTACGATCCGCTGCAAAGCTACATTTCTGAGATTCGGAGTTTGCCGACACTAACGCGCCAGGAGGAACACGAGCTTGCAGTGCGCTATCATAAGTCTGGCGATAAAGTGGCTGGTTATAAGTTAGTTTTGGCCAATCTGCGTTTGGTAGTGGTAATTGCCAGGGAATATCAGCGCAATTTTCAAAACATGATAGATCTTATTCAAGAAGGAAACATAGGTTTAATGGAGGCTGTGAATCAATTCGATCCATTTCGTGGAACGCGTTTCCCTTCTTATGCTGCCTATTGGATTAGAGCGTATATGTTGCGCTATATAATTAATAATCTTAGGCTAGTAAAAATTGGCACTACTCAGGCTCAAAGGAAGCTTTTTTTTAATTTAAATAAGGAGAAAGAAAAGCTTGAATCCGAAGGTTTTGTGCCAGAAGCTAAGCTCCTCGCAAAGAGACTAAATGTTCGCGAGGCGGAAGTGATTGAAATGCAGCAGCGCTTGGCACTTCCGGATTTAAGCGTCGATGCCCCAGTATCTGGAAATGGCGAGAGTGAAAATATGGATTTTCACAGTGTCCTTCCAGATAAGTCAGATACGGCTGAGGAGATCGTGGCTAGAGAGCAGTTTTCTAAAGCCTTGCGCGAGGCAATAGCCGAATTGGAAAAGGAATTGGATGAAAAGGAAAAGGCTATAATTGAGCGCAGGTTGTTTACGGATGAGCCTGTAACTTTGCAAGAGCTTGCAGATGACTTTGGTTTAAGTCGAGAGAGAATTAGACAGATAGAATCCCAATTAAAGCTCCGTTTAAAGTCGTATCTCCAAGAGAAGCTCGATATTGGCGATATGCAGGATGTGCCTTTTGCTAGCGAGGATGGATGATGGGAACGAGACAAAATAATACCACTGCATTACACAGCGTGAGTTCTGGTAAGATGAGTACGGGGAAAAAAAGCGGGCGCAAGAAAGCAGTCGATCTGGTGTTTTTGATTATTATTACTGCGCTGATTTATCCGGCGTATACGGGTTGGCAGGAGCTTTACCAGAATTTTCTCGAAAAGGATGAGCCTACAATTAAGGTGCAGGAAATCCCAGCTGGCATAGGCTCAAATCCACTAAAAATGAGAATTGATGTCGCCGATGTCGGCGCTGGAATAGACGAGGTCATAGTTAGAAGTGAGCAAGACGGCGAGATTAAGGAGCTTGAGAGAGTATCGTATAAACTTAAGAAAAATGAGGATGCGGTATTTGTTAATATAGACGGAAGGGAAGAGGGTTTTAGAGAGGGGGAAGTGAAGATTCGCGTTTTAGCTTTTGATCGCAGTCTTTGGAGCAATAAGAGCTTATTTGAACTTGACCTTACAGTGGACTATACGCCGCCAAGACTCGCGGCTATTACAACGCAGCACAATGTCGTGGTAGGCGGGGTTGGTTTGGTGTTTTATCGCTTGGACGAAAAGCAAGATTCCTTTAGCGGCGTAAAAGTAGGGCAAGAGTTTTTTCCTGGTTTTCTGGCGAGCAGACTGGATGAGGATTACAAGGAGAGACCGGATGTGTATTTTTCTTTCTTTGCCATCCCTCTGGAGTTCGACGTAGATCGCGATAGGATAGAGCTCTTTGCAACTGATGGCGTGGGCAATGTTGCTTCTGGTTCTATGTATTACAGAGTTCAGGAAAGAAAATATGGCAGTCGCGTAGTAGAACTTTCCGAGGCGTTTTTAAGAAATAGCATAGAGCGAATCATCAAGGATTACGCGATACTTAGAGATAAGCTAAAGATTACTACGCTCGATGGAGTCTCCTTAGCTACTACGCCGAAAGGCTTGGTGGAGCAATTTCGCCTTATAAATGAGGACTATCGCCAGAAGATCGAAACTTTAGCAGAACCGCTGTTTGCGCGTCCGCGGGCTTCTAGGCTATGGACTGGAGTATTTAGTCGGCTCTCAGGCTCTGCGAGTCAGTCGCCTTTTGGCGAGGAGCGCATGTATCGCTTTGGCGAATTAGATGCCGGGAGCTCGCTTCATATTGGAGAAGACTTGGCGTCCTATGCAAATACCAGTGTGCGTGCTGCCAATTCTGGCAAAGTTGTTTTTGCCGATAGGTTGGGGCTTTATGGCAGCGCGATAATTTTAGATCACGGCTTTGGGTTGTATACGCTGTATGCACATTTATCGGACATATCCGCACGAGAGGGTGACTCTGTTAATAAGGGAGATGTTATAGGAAAGACTGGAAATAGCGGTTTTGCTGAGGGAGATCACTTGCATTTTGAGATGAGGCTGCATGGTGTGCCAGTTCGTCCCTTAGAATGGTGGGATGCTCGTTGGATTCAAGAGCACATTGACGATACTATAACGAATACTAAGAAAGCGCTTGGCTTAAAAGTAGTGACCAGGATAGAGCCATAACAGGGGACTTTGCTTTAAGCACATGGAGCAATCCCTAACGCCTACAACGTTTCGCATCGTTAACGCTTCTTACGTTACGTCTATTCATCATGCCAAAGATTTAAAGCACTTTCCTTATCCGGAAGTTGCTTTTTTTGGGAGGTCTAATGTTGGAAAATCTAGTTTGCTAAATGCTCTTTGTGGTCAAAAAAAGCTAGCAAAAACCAGCAAAACCCCTGGTCGCACTTCTGCGCTTAATTACTTTGAGATAGAGATAATAGCTGTGCGAGAAGACGGAAAGGAGCTTAAGTATAGTGCTTATTTTGTCGATGTCCCAGGGTATGGTTTTGCAAAGACTAAGTGGTCCGAGAAGAAGCGCTGGGCTGAATTGCTTGAGGCATATTTGTTTAATAACTCGAATCTAAAAACTTTGTTATTGCTGCACGATTCTAGGAGAGAGGTGCAAGAGGAGGAGCAGTGGATTTGCAACGTCGCTCGGGAAAAGCGCCTCATAGTTGTGTTGACCAAGGCCGATAAGCTTAGCCGCAACGAACTGTCGCAAGCTAAGGGCAAAGTAAAAACCGCTTTAGCCGCCTATAACCCTAAAATCTTTGCCACAAGTCTTATTGGCAAGAGAAAACTAGCCATGGACACTTTAGCGCAGGAAGTGTGTGCGCGATGC
>JADLFC010000042.1 GCA_020845775.1 Deltaproteobacteria bacterium | reverse complement strand
CGTTTCCAAAAAGTAAGTTAAATATTTTACTTTTTGGAAACGGTATTTGTTGTTTATTGGCAAGTGCTTACGCACTTGCTGTTTATACCATTTACAAAAATCCTTTTTGTAAATGGTATAACTTGCTCGCTTCCAGAGTTGTAGTTCAGTGTGTTTTGCCACCGCCGGAAGTTATTCATAACCGCCTCCGACGGGCTAGATGTGGGGGCCTCTGTCGGCGTTTATTTAACATACAAGGCTATTTTAGGCGCGATAGCGCCGTTAGGATGCACTCGTAGAGGCTAAGGTAGTGGCTTCGTCTATGCGGTCGGCTACGCTTATTCCTTTGAGCCAGTTTGCTAGGATGCGCAGGCGGGGAGTCCTTATGTGAAACTCGTCAACTTTTTGCTGTAGCTCGAAGTGGCGAAGCGGGTAATTGGGTATGGCACTTGGCAGGTAGGTGCTGTTGATTACTTCTGGGCGGGCGCTAGCGGATAGGAGCTCGCCTAGCTCGGCAACTGCTCGATTCCTAATGTCTGCTTGGGTGCAGTCGGCTAGCGAGGGGTTCGTGGCACCACCGACAAAGCAAGTCAGGAGGTGATAGCCATCTGGCGCACGTTTAGGGAATACTGATGAACTAAAAAGCGCGCCCAAAAGAGAAAAGCCGTAAGTGGGTGGAACGAGTAAGCCAAATCCATCCAACGAGTGTCCGAGAGCACGTTTAGGGTACGCAAGATGCAAGAGACCTAGAGGGGAGTACGGTATAGAAGAAATATCTTTAGCCAAGTCCGGCGCAATATTAAGCAATAGCTCGCTGCTCGCCCGAGCAGGTGTCGTCAAGAATACTCGCTTGGCCAGTAGGGCTTCGGCATCGGACGAGGAAGTTGCAAGGCGCACTCTCATAGAATCCTGCCCATCCTCTATGTGAAACACCCGCGCACTGCTAAGTATGGCACTCGGGCCTAGCTTACTCTGTAGGCATGCTGTTAGCTGCGACATTCCGCGTCTAAAGCTAATCATCGGCGCTCTCCTGCCTCGCGGTTTGGAACTTTTTTCCGATGAACTTTTTAATGCTCCGCGAAATAACGAGCCATGAGTTTGCTCCCAATCCCACAATTTGCTCATGGCACTTCTGGTGCTAAGGTTTGCAATGTCGGCAGCCCAAATTCCACTCAGCGCAGGAGCTACAATATTTTGTGCTATTCCGCGGCCTAGCCGCCTAGAGATAAAGGCTTCGACGCTTTCGTCTACTGCTATGGTAGGTCTAATAAATGGCTCAGCTAATATGCGCAGCTTTTCTTTAGTCGAAAGCAGTGGAGTAGAGATAGCCTCTACGAAGCCAGTTGGCAGCTTTTGTAGCCTTAATGCACCGCTGCTCTCTCGTCGCGCAAAGTACTTGTTTGCACTTAAAGGCTGTTGGTAGACGACATCGGACTCTAAACCGAGCGCATGGATTAGATCCATCAATGGTTTGCGAGCATAGGTAGAATTTGGGCCATGTTCGAGCAAAAAACCGCCCTTCTCCTCGCTTAGAATTGCTCCGCCAACGATTGGCGAAGATTCGACGACTAAAACTTTCTCGCCGCGCCGCTGGAGCAAGAAAGCGAGCGTTAAGCCCCCGACTCCGGCGCCAACGATTATTGCGTCAAATTTTCGAGTTTCCAAAGCTCTTTACCGAGTTAACAAAAGCAAGGGCGTTCTCCCGTGGCGTGTTGACCAATATCCCGTGGCCCAAATTCGCAATGTAAGACTGAAAAGGAGTCGTAGAGCCTAACATCCTAGACGTCTCTTCCTCTATTAAATGTTTTTCTCGAAATAAATGGGTTGGATCCAAATTGCCCTGAAGCACTATGTTATCTCCTAAACGCGCACGAGCTTCGCTAAGCGGGGTTTTCCAGTCAATACTAATGCAGTTAGCGCCGCTTTGCCGCAAAGACTCGAGCAAGTGGTGCGAGCTGTTCAAGTAAATAATGCACGGTGTATGGGTATCCTGGATAACGCGAGTAAGTTTTTGCAAATAGGGTAGCGCAAATATCTCAAAGTCCTCCCTATTGAGATTCCCAGCCCAAGTGTCAAATAGCTGAATGATTTGTGCCCCACTTTGCACCTGCAATAGAACGTACTCGGCAATTATTTCACTTATCGTGTCCAACAACCGCAAAACGGCTGCTCTGCTTTCCTGCGCTAAGACTTGCGTGTACTGAAAGTGCTTGTAAGGACCTTGATCCAGTATATAGCACGCGAGTGTCCAGGGCGCTCCCGCAAAGCCAATAACCGCCTTTGGCTCTCTTTCTTCGCAGTAACGGTCAAGCTCCGTTTTTAACAGTTTGATTGCGTCAAATACGTATGAAACTCGAGACAGCGGAGCCGTTTGTCTCAGTTGGTTGATATCAGCAGTCGAGCGCAGTGGGTTAGCTATCTTTGGTCCAGGGTCAAACGCCACTTCTATCCCAAGGCAGCTCATGGGGATAAGAATGTCGGAAAAAATTATTGCAGCGTCTACATCGAGATAGCGCACGGGCTGCATAGACACTTCCACTGCAAGCTCTGGGCTACTACAGAGCCCAAGAAATCCGTGTTTTTCTTTTAGCTCGCGATATTCACTTAAATATCTACCGGCTTGTCGCATAATCCAAACCGGCGGCCGTTCTACGGATTCATTCCGAATTGCTCGCAACATTAGCGGGTCAGCGGGTAGTGAGTTGCTAAGTGTTTTAGCTGAGCTCATAAGTGTACATTCCATGCGGTGTTTCGAGGATTACAGTATTCTTCGGAGTAATAGCGCTGGGTTTGTTCTCCACGTGGCCGACGATTTTAGCTTTAAGGCCAAATTTATCAGCTATATCAATCGCACTAGCAGCGTCGTCTTTAGCGAGGTAAAGTTCCATGCGGTGACCCATGTTAAATACTTGATACATCTCTTTCCAGCTTACGTTGCCATGTTTTTGAATGAGAGCAAAAAGAGGAGGGATGTCGAAAAGCGAAGTTTTTCTAAACAATAAACCAGGTCCACCAAATCTCAAAACCTTTGTTTGTCCGCCGCCAGTATTGTGAATAGCCGCGTGAATCTTGCCGTGCATTGCTTTGTATATGGCACTTAACACTGGAGCATAAGTTCTAGTTGGCGAGAGCAAGGCCCGGCCAATGTTCATATCGAGCTCATTAGGACAGTCGCTTAACCTAAATGGGCCGCGGTAGACGAGAGACGAATCGAGGTGGGGGTCTCTGCTTTCTTCAAATGAAGTTAAGTAGTGTTTTGACAGTAAGGCATGACGCGCTAAAGTTAGGCCATTTGAGCTTATTCCAGAGTTTGGAAAATCTTCATACGAGGCCTGTCCAGTGCTAGAGAGTCCCACGATGACGTCCCCAGGCTGAATTGAGTTAGCGTTGATGAGATTGGCGTTTGTTATGCGCCCCGTGATTACTGCATCGACTAAGAGAGTGCGCACTACATCTGGGCAGTCTGCCGTCTCACCGCCAGATAGTTCAATAGATATCCCCATGGCGCTGAGTTTTTCGATTATCTGCTTATAGCCAAGTATGATAGCGCTAACGGCATCGTCTGTAATTAGACGGGGATTCCTGGCAATTGCGTTTGCTGCCAAAAGAGCATCTGCAGGACCTAAACAATAAACGTCATCGAGGTTCATTACGAGCGCGTCTTGCGCTAAACCGCTAAACGAGCTCGGATCCTTAGTCTCGACAAAGTTTAAATAAGCTATCAAAGATTTTGTGCCAGCACCGTCGCAATGAATAAAGCTGCTAAATTTTGATTCGCCCGCGAGGTCACTGTTAATACTAGCAAAAAAACGCGAGTCTGGCTGAACACCCGCCGATTCTAATGCCCTATGTAAGCCCGACTTGCTGGACGAAGCTCCAAGGGCTTCGTAGTGGTTCTCTGTCACAACGCTGTCTACCTTAATTTATTATTAGTACGTTTGTAATTAATATAATGTGCCCCGAATAATTGCTTTATCGCTGCGAACACAATAGAATCTTAACTGTTAATCGCGTCATCGATACCAAGGGTCTTTTAGCCTCTCAGGCGTTAAGTTTGCAATAGTGGTTACGCAAGGCAAATGACGTGAGAAGATATTTTAATGCGGCACTATAGTTGATATTGTAGCGCTAAATTAATAAGTTTTTAGGAGAAAAAAAACATGAAGCGATCAGAGGTTTTGGCAAAATGTAATGATGCGCTAAAAAGCGCACGTAACGTGATCGAAAAATCACCTGGAAAGTCCGTTGTTGTAGCATTTGTTCTGGGAATTGTTGCTACTATGTTTAAGGGCGGCCTATTGTCCTTAGTGTTTCTAGGCATTATTGCCTTTGCTGTTATTTGGTTCATCTCAGATGAAGATAGCTGCGAGTCCTGTGAGACAAAGAGCATTGAGCCGCAGGATGCGAAGAAAGCCGCACATACTACTGAAGATAAGTCTAGTAGCAGTAGCAAAAAATCATCGCGTATTAATGGCGATGCAAGCGGTGGAAAGAAAACAACGTCAGAGGAAAAGTCAAAATCGACGGATGCTGAGAAACTAGCCTGAGGGGCCGGTTGGACAGCAAGTGCGTAAGCACTTGCCAATAAACAACAAATACCGTTTCCAAAAAGTAAAATATTTAACTTGCTTTTTGGAAACGGTATAATAATCAATCCTTAAAATTGACGAATTGTAGGTCAAGTGAGTCGATTTTTTCTCGGAGAAGTGCAATTACTTCTTGCAAGTCGTCCTTCTTCGGGCCTATTACTCTCACCTGTTCTTGCTGAATCTGAGCCTGCACCTTTTTAAGCTTTTCGTCTTTTATTAATTTTACAATCTTTCGGGCGTCGTCTTGTGAAATGCCCCGTCTAATCTTTACAAGCTGTCTGACAGAACCCGATGAAGCTTTTTCGGGCTCCTGATAGTCTAGACTTCTAACGCTAATGCCGCGCTTAGTCGCCTTCTGATTTAAAATTTCCTTAATCGCCTTGAGCTTCATGTCGTCATCCGCAGCTATGGTTATGCCACTAGTTTTGTCAAGTTCTATGCTGCTCTTGCTGTTTCGAAAATCGTAGCGGTTCTCAAGTTCCTTTTTTGCCTGATTGACTGCATTGTCGACTTCCTGCATGTCTACTTCCGAAACGACGTCAAATGACGGCATCGTTCTAATCTCCTTGCAATTTATGAGTTGCGGTTGGCTTGTCTTTTACCGCTCTTCTTAGCCCATTTGCCATCATTGAGCAATTGCGGGAGATGTCATCACGGGGTATATAGTCGCTCATTAGTGGTGAACTTGGGCTACTGCGATAGAGTTTTTGTTATTTGGTTAAAGCAGCATTTTAAAAGTTATATGGGGTTAAGTAGGGAAGAAGTGCAGGCTAGGCTTGCAAGGGACTTGGAAGATGGACTGAGTGGGCAGGTTTTTTCTCTACCAAATCATGCCTGGAGTCCCTATGGGCTTACGATTGGTGTAAATCCTTTAGATGTTAAGTTGGTTTTCCAAACTCTTCGCGACAATCAGAAATTCTTTTTTAACATGTTAATCGATATTACGGCGGTAGACTGGATGGACAAACGCAGTCCCAGGTTTGAAGTCGTGTATCAGCTGCTAAGTCTTACGCATATGCATCGCCTTTGCGTTAAGGTCAGTGTCGAGGAATCCAAAGCCGAAGTAGATACTGTTTCAGACCTGTGGCCGGCAGCTAATTTTTTGGAACGAGAAGTATGGGATATGTTTGGAATCGCGTTTAAGGGCCATCCCGATTTGAGAAGAATCTTGTTGTACGACGAGTTTGTTGGACATCCGCTTAGAAAAGATTATCCAATTCAAAAAAAGCAACCAAGAATCCCCCTTCGTTATCCTGAAACTAGGAATGATTCGCTGGATATGTCGCGTGAACCGATAGTGTTGTTGTCGCGCAGCAATTCAGACTGCAAGGCCTCCTAGATAGTTGGTTTTGGGGTAAATTGTTTTGGATAAATGGCGAGTAGGAGAAAATGGCGGAAGTAAGTAATAGTTGGGAACCTAGAGAAATAGGCGATTCCCTGCACAGTAAGACCATCGTCATAAACATGGGGCCGAGTCACCCCTGTACTCATGGAACTATACGGCTAGTAGTGGAATTAGACGGCGAGCGCATTGAGCGCTGCGATGTCGATTTAGGTTATCTCCACCGCGGATTTGAAAAGCAGTGTGAGAGCCATGGCTATCCGCAAGTCATACCGTATACCGATAGGCTTAACTACGTTTCACCAATTATCAACAACGTTGGTTATTGTTTGGCAGTGGAGCATATGTTTAAGGCCGAAGTTCCACCGCGTTGTCAAAGCATTCGCGTTATCATGAGTGAACTATCTCGCATGTGCGATCATTTGACTTGTCTGGGTGCATGCGCGATGGAGCTCGGTGCTTTTACGGTCATGTTGTATTTAATACAGGCCCGCGAATATTTATGGGAATTAATAGAAGAAGTTACTGGCGCGAGGCTGACGATTTCTTATGCCTGTATCGGCGGCGTGCGCCGAGATTTGCCCAATAATTTTAGAGAATCAGTTTTTAAGCGCTTTGTCGAGATAGATAAGCTACTAGAGAAGGCAGACCGCCTTCTAACAAAAAATCGCATATTTATTGACCGAATGTGCGGCGTCGGAGTTATAGCCCCTCAAGAAGCTATCGCATATTCGCTTACCGGTCCCATGCTTAGAGCTAGCGGTGTAAACTACGACGTGCGCAAGGCTTATCCGTATTCTGGATACGAGAACTATGACTTTGAAGTTCCTTTGGGTTCCAAAGGTGATAATTACGATCGCTTCTTAGTTCGCTTTGACGAAATTTATCAGTCGATGAGAATATGTGAGCAAGCACTAAAGAACTTACCGGACGGTTCAATTGTCCTAGATGACCCGAGAATTGTCATGCCGCCTAAAGATGAAGTCTATGATTCCATCGAAGGCATGATTAGTCAGTTCGAAATTGTGTTTAAGGGAATAGTCCCTCCTAGGGGAGATGTCTATTTCCCTGTAGAAGGCGGCAATGGAGAACTTGGGTTCTACGTCGTTTCAGATGGCACGGGTTCGCCGTATAGGGTTCGCGTAAGGCCGCCTTGTTTTTTTGCCATGGGCATATTCGGTCCTTTGGTCGAGGGGCACATGATTGCCGATGTTGTGCCTCTTTTTGGCATGGCGAACATGATAGGTGGCGAGTGCGATCGATAGGGTTTGTTTAGGGAAGGAAAGAAAAAGTTCGTGAAAATGGAGAAAATTAACGGCGTTAATAGGGACATAAAGGTGGAGGCGGATTTGCGTCTAAGCGATGCTGCAGAGGCTCGCATTGAAGATCTTATGCATCGGTATCCCTGTTCTAATTCTGCACTGTTGCCGGCTCTCTATATTGCTCAGGAAGAGTGTTCCTGGCTAACGGATCGCGCTATTCGCTGGGTAGCTAGCCGTTTGAATTTGCCATTAGCACATGTGTTGGAAGTAGCTACGTTTTACACAATGTTTTATAAGCAACCAGTCGGCAAATATCACATTCAAATTTGCAGAACTCTTTCCTGTATGTTGTGTGGAGCTAAGAAACTTACTGAACAAGTTCGCAAGCGCTTAAATCTTTCGGCGGGAGAGGTGTCGGGCGATGGCATGTGGAGTTTTGAGGAGGTCGAATGCTTGGGCAGTTGCGGTACGGCGCCAATGGTAGAGATAAACGATACTTTTTTTGAAAATCTTACTCCAGAGAAATTAAACGATTTGTTGAACAAGATTGAAAAGTTTAAACCCGATTTGCGTTATTCAGGCATTCTGGAAGAGTTAGGCAAGGGTTTGGAAGGTTTTCCGAAATCTAGTGTATGGTAGTGGCTGATGGGACACATTAAAATACTTACCGAACATCTCGACCGCGAGGATCAGCACGACATCGATGCTTACGAGAGTCGTGCTGGTTATGCGGCTGTGCGCAAAGCACTTGCTATGAGTTCGGAGGAAATAATAGCAGAGGTTAAAGCTTCGGGTTTAAGGGGTCGTGGCGGTGCTGGTTTCCCCACTGGTATTAAGTGGGGCTTTGTTCCCAAAAACACTGGGAAGCCAGTATATCTTTTAAACAATGCCGATGAGAGCGAGCCAGGAACCTTTAAAGATAGGGCTCTCCTAGAGCGAAATCCCCACATGTGCATAGAGGGCATGATGATAGCTGCAAAAGCCCTATCGTGTCATTGGGCCTGCATTTACATTCGCGGTGAGTATGCTTACCCGGCAGAGCGCGTATCGAAGGCGATAAAGCAGGCATATGCAAAGGGATATTTGGGAAAGAAGATCTTTGGGAGCGATTTCGATCTAGACATCGTCGTGCATAGAGGGGCGGGAGCATATATCTGCGGCGAGGAAACTGGATTAATCGAGTCTCTAGAAGGTAAGAAGGGACAGCCGCGCCTTAAGCCGCCTTTTCCAGCAGTAGTCGGAGCTTATGGTTGCCCTACCGTTGTAAATAATACTGAAACGCTTGCAACTCTCCCCTGGATTATAGCAAATGGCGCTTCGTCCTATGCCAAAATTGGGACGGATAAATCAGCCGGCACTAAGTTGTTTAGTGCATCGGGGCACATCAACAAACCGGGCGTTTACGAGATAGAGTTAGGCTATCCTCTTCTAGAGTTTATCGAAAAGGAATGCGGCGGCGTTAGGAACGGCAGAAAGCTAAAAGCGGTTATTCCTGGTGGTTCCTCGGTGCCAGTGTTGCGCGCCGATGAGCTCGATGGAGTGATGCTCGACTATGAATCATTGGTAAAAGCTGGGACTATGTTGGGGTCGGGTGGTTTAATAGTGATGGACGACAGTACTGATATGGTTGAAGCTGTAATGAATCTCCTTCACTTTTACACGCACGAGTCCTGTGGCCAATGTACGCCGTGTAGGGAGGGCGTGCGTTGGGTTTATAAGACAATAGGCAGAATTAATCATTGTAACGGGACATTTGGCGATATTCGCTTGCTAAAGGATCTTTGCAAGAATATTTCTGGGCATACTATTTGTCCTTTTGGCGATGCCTTGGTTACCCCCGCGCTTAGCTTTTTAAATAAATTCCGTTCTGAGTTTGAGGCGAAAATTGAGGCAGCTACGAGTATGCACGTGGGGAGCAGCCATGGATGATGTGAAAAAGACAGTTAAGCTAACCATTGACGGCGTCAATGTGACTGTTCCCGAAGGGACTAATTTAATAGAAGCTGCGCGCCAGGTCGGTATTGAGATACCCTATTATTGCTATCATCCGCATTTGTCTGTGTCTGGCAACTGTCGCATGTGTCAGGTTGAAGTGGAAGGCATGCCGAGGCTAACTATTGGATGTAATACGGCAGTTAAAGAAGCAATGGTGGTAAAGACGCAGCACACTTCGGACGCAGTTGCAGAGGCTCAACGCGCAACATTGGAGTTTATTTTAGCTAACCATCCGCTCGATTGCACTGTTTGCGATCAGGCTGGGCACTGCAAGTTGCAGGACTATTATTACGAATATAGTCGAGAGCCTTCGCGCCACCAAGTCGAAAAAAAGCACAAGGTAAAAGCTCTGCCACTTGGTCCAGATGTAATTTTTGATGGCGAGCGCTGCATTCTCTGTACGCGCTGCGTGCGTTTTTGCGATGAAGTTACGAAAACTTCGGAGCTTGGAATTTTTAACCGCGGAGATTCAAGCCTTGTAGGAACTTATCCAGGCGTGGAACTCGACAACGCGCTGTCTGGAAGTGTCGTGGATTTATGTCCTGTGGGCGCGCTTACGCATCGCCAGTGGCGCTTTAATACGCGTGTATGGTTTAGCAAGTGGGTAAATACCATTTGCACCGGATGTTCAACTGGATGTAATGCCAAGGTTGCGGTTAGAGATGGACGAGTGGTGTGCGTTAAGGCGAGGCCGAATGAAGATGTCAATTTGGAGTGGATGTGCAACGAAGGTCGCTACGGTTTCGAGCGCTTTCAGCCTGCTAAGAGATTGCTTAGCCCAATGCTTAAGGGCAAGGAAAATTGCGTTGGCTTCAGGGAGCTCGTGTGGAGTCAAGCAAATGCTTTAGCAAGTAGGTTGGCTAGTGGTGATGGGCAGGATGCGTCGAGAAGCGCGGTTTTTCTTTCGCCTTTTTTAACTTTGGAAGAGGTGTGCATTGCTTTAGAGTTTGCAAAGGTGGTCATGGGAGTTTCTCCTAAAGGGCCAAACATTGCTATGCAGTTAAGACAGCGGGATTTAACTGAGGAGGAAAAAATTTTAATTAGCCCAGATCGCGCGCCAAATGCGTCTTCGGCGCTGTTGTTTGGAATTGGCGGTCTTTCTAGCAAGGTAAATTGGCGCGATGCGCTAGAGAAGAGCTACCAGAACCTGTTAAACTCGGTGCGAACTGGGCAAATTAGCAAGGTGCTCTTAGTAGGAGATGCGGCAATCAGCGACCAGGATGTAGATAATTCTCTAACTAGCGCTATGTGCAGGGCAGCGGTTAGTGTAGCTATAACATCGCGAGGTATAGAGGATAGCGAGGGCGCGCATTTTTATTGCGACTTGGTTTTACCCACTAGGACGGTAAACGAGAAAAGTGGCGTAATGCTGAATAAAGATTTGCGGTTTCAGCGTTTGAATTCTCTATTGCTAGCGCCAGCGACTACCAAGCCGGAGTGGCAGATTCTTGGCGAAATAGCCGCGGCCGCAGGACGAATTATTCTTCCCGATGAGGTTGTAGATGATCGCTTGTTGTTTAGGTTTATTATTTCAGAGATAGATGCTTTAAGTGCGCTGTCTTTGTCGAGGATTGGAGAATCTGGTCTTTCGCTCGAGTCTTTGCGAACAAATAGATGCTCATCTTCGAACGAGTCTTTGGCAAGCGATAGATAAGAAGGGACTACTTAGGAGCTTTAGTAGAGAATATGCTTGTTGAGTTTGGCATCGTGGTGCTTAAGGCGGTGGTGGTTTTGGTGGTATTGCTGCACTTTGCTCTATTCACTATCTGGGTGGAGCGAAAGGGTTCGGCGCTCATCCAAGATCGAGTAGGTGCAAATAGAGCTTCCTGGTTTGGCTTCGACCTCGCCGGTGTGCTCAATACCATTGTGGCCGATCCGGTGAAGGCTCTGCTCAAAGAAGATTTCTTGCCAAAGGGGACGAGTCAGTTAATGCATAGCCTCGGGCCTTTTTTAGCAGTGTTTCCTGTCTTGCTTTCATTTGCCGTCATTCCGCTTGGACCTCCAATCTTATGGGATGGGCGAGAGATTAGCTTGCAGTTAGCGGAGCTAAACGCTGGGGTATTATACGTCTTTGCCATGGGGTCGCTTGCTACATACGGCGTCGTATTGGCAGGTTGGGTGTCGAACAACAAGTTTTCGCTTTTTGGTGGGCTCAGAGCTACTGCCCAAATGATTTCGTACGAGATCAGCATGGGTATTAGTATTATTGGAGTCTTGGTCATTTATCAAACGCTGGATCTTCCTAGTATTGTTGAGTATCAGAGGGGAACTTTTTTGGGACTCCCGCGTTGGGGAGTATTTCTAAATCCAATCGGCTTCATTCTGTTTTTCTTCTCTATGATGGCTGAAACAAAGCGAGCGCCTTTTGATTTACCTGAAAGCGAATCGGAATTAGTTGCTGGCTATCTCACCGAGTACTCAGGCATGAAATTTTTGTTATTTTGGTTAGGAGAATTTGCTGAGATAGTAGTGGCGTCTGCCTTAATAGTTGTGCTCTTCTTTGGTGGCTGGCAGTTGCCGTATTTTGATGTTGCGTCGATTTCAAGTGGGGGCATTCAATGGGGTGTCATTCTTGGTGTTGCGGCCTTTATGTTAAAGGTAGCTTTCTTTTGCGTGCTCCAAGTGGTAGTGCGGTGGACGTTACCGCGATTTCGCTATGATCAGCTAATGGGGTTATGTTGGAAGATTATGTTTCCGGTAGCACTTGTTAACCTTTTAGCTACAGTGGTTTTGGTGCTTTCTGGATTCTATGCATAGAAACATCGAAGGAATTTTGTAGAGATAGTTAGAATATGTCATTTTTCGCTATAATCCTTAGCGCATTTACGGTTTTTACTGCCCTAGGGGTGGTGCTATCTAGGCGTCCTCTAAACAGCGCGCTATGGCTTGTAGCTACGCTGTTTTTAGTGGCTGGGCATTTTGCCTATTTAGATGCGCATTTTCTCGCCGTCATTCAAGTGATGCTATATGCGGGAGCCATCATGGTTCTCGTGATATTTGTGATCATGCTCCTTGGTATTCGAGATGGGGGCGAGTTTGATAAGGTGGCTCTGTATAAGGGATTAGCGGTTGGATTGGTTCTAGCTGGATTTGTAGTCATCGTTGGTGGGGCTGCGCTTAGGGAGCTAGAGGGTCTTGAGCTAGTGGGTAGCACACGGCCTTCTAGTATCTTAACTGCCTCAGGTGGTGGCGTTAAGCAAATAGGGCAATCGATGTTTACAGATTTTCTTCTTCCCTTCGAGCTTACGTCTATTTTGCTTTTAGCTGCGATTGTTGGTGCTGTAGTGCTCACGTTAGAGCCAAAGCGACTACTTTCGGCTGGTCGGGGACTAGAGGCAAAGAGGCGTGCTGCTGGAGCGGAGAGTTAATGGATAGTTAGTGTGGCAAGGCGTAGTATAAGGACTGCTTATTCAAGAAGAACATGTTAAGTCATTATTTGATTCTCAGTGCTATTGTTTTTGCGATTGGTGTGTTTGGGGTTCTTCTGCGCCGCAACGCGATTATCGTCATGATGAGCATTGAGTTAATGCTAAATGCCGTAAACTTGGGGTTTGTGGCTGTCTCGAATCACTTGGGAGTTATAGATGGGCAGATTTTTGTTATCTTTATTATGGCGGTAGCTGCGGCAGAAGCCGCAGTTGGGCTTGCAATAATAATTGCGGTTTTTCGCAACTATTACTCTGTTGAGACAGATGAAGTTTCATCCCTAGCTCTTTAGAGTAGTGTAGGGATGCGTTATTAATTTTTGTCTTTAGAAATGGTTTAGGGAAATGAGCGTTGCTTTGAGCACAATTGAGCAAAGTAGGTGGGAAATTTTCTTAATTCCTCTGCTTCCACTGTTTGGAGCGGCAGTGTTGTGGCTAATATCTGGTGCTGGGCGAAGGTTGCACGTCTTAGTTGGGCCTATTGCTACTCTTGCTGCCGTTTCATCTTTTGCTGTCGTCGTTGGATTGTTTTTCCAGCTTAGTTTGCTCGAAGGTGTTTTGGTTGCCAAAGCTTGGAACTGGTTTGAGATTGCTGGGGTAGCAGTCGACGTGGCCTTTCGCTTTGATAATTTATCGTCAGTTATGGCGCTCGTAGTTACGGGTGTCGGTTCGCTAATTCATTTATACGCTATTGGCTACATGGCGGAAGACGAAAATCGGCCTCGCTTCTTTTGCTATCTCAATCTCTTTTTGTTCGCCATGCTTATCTTAGTATTGGCCGATAATCTGTTGCTCATGTTTATTGGTTGGGAAGGCGTAGGCTTGTGTTCGTATTTGCTGATTGGTTTTTGGTTTAAGGACATGAACAATGCAAAAGCTGGGCAGAAGGCTTTTGTAGTAAATCGCATAGGCGATGCGGGGTTTATCCTGGGAGTTTTTTGTCTCATTCTATTTGCCAAAAGCCTTAACTTCGTTGAGATAAATTCCGTGGCGCGCAGTCTCGATGGTAATATCGTTAGTATCATTGCGTTCCTGTTGTTTGTTGGGGCCGTTGGCAAAAGTGCTCAAATTCCACTATTTGTCTGGCTACCAGATGCCATGGCTGGCCCAACGCCTGTATCGGCGCTAATACATGCTGCAACCATGGTTACGGCGGGGGTGTATTTACTAACGCGCCTAGCAGGCTTATTCCTTTCTGCTCCTGGAGTATTGGCGCTGATTTTAGTTTTGGGAACATTTACTGCATTGTTTGCGGCTAGCATTGCTCTGGTGCAGACGGATATTAAACGAGTCCTAGCTTATTCGACGGTAAGTCAGCTCGGTTACATGTTTATGGCTTTGGGTGCTGGCGCCTTTAGCAATGGCATTTATCATGTTGTCACTCATGCTTTTTTTAAGGCATGTCTCTTCATGGGGGCAGGTTCAGTAATAGTTGGTTGTCATCATGAACAAGATATGCGCCACTTTGGTGGTTTGTGGCGCAAGATGCCAGTCACATTTCTTACGTACTTGGTCGCGACGCTTGCGATTTCTGGGATTCCGTTTTTTGTCGGGTTTTATTCCAAAGATCAAATTCTCTGGACAGTTTTTTCGGCCCAATCTCAGTTATTTGGGGTGGAAGTAGGCGTTGCTTGCTGGTTTGTCGGACTATTTACCGCATTCCTTACCGCATTTTACATGACCCGTTCTGTTGCAATGACTTTTTTTGGCAAGTATAGAGGACATGCACATCCGCACGAGTCCCCGTTTACGATGACGCTCCCGCTTATCGTGCTAGCGCTGCTTTCCACGGCCATATTTAATGGCGAGATATTGATGCACTATCTCGAGGCGTGGACACGACCCGATATGCGTGGCGGGCACGAGCATTTGGCGGGGAATCACGCATATCGCGATTTAGAGCGCATTTCGATAATTGTTGCCCTGTGTGGCGTGTTTGTTTCCGGATTTATTTACACAACTATGCCGTGGTTCCCTAAGTGGATAGCAAAATGGCTGCCGTCGGTTTATCGGGCGCTATGCAATAAATGGTATGTCGATGAGATCTATGCGTCCATTGTAGTTAGGCCACTTAGGGGAGTTGCGCGGTTGTTGTTTAGTGCAGTTGATAGGACTTTAATCGATGGGATGTTGGTAGAAGGGAGTGCTCTTTGTGTGGAGGCAAATGGAGAGGCTTTGCGCCGCATGCAGACTGGGCAAGTTCGCTTTTATGCGCTTGTCATGTTTTTGTGCACGTTCCTTTTTATATTAGCTTTCTTGTTATTTTAGATATCTAAATGTTTTCTAATATTATCCACAGCGGTTTCGATTTATCTCTTATGATGTTTCTGCCTCTAGTAGGCATTGTCTGTCTCTTTGTTTTAAGACCAAATCAACGCCAATGGGCTTGGTTTATTGCTACGCTGTTTGCAGGTGCAACATTTGCAAAATCGCTCGTCTTGCTTTTGGCGTTCGATCCAACTGCTAAGGGGATGCAGTTTGCTGAAAAAATTTCTTGGATTCCCGCCTTTGGGATTAACTACTCTTTGGGGATCGATGGCATTAGCATTTGGCTTGTTGTTCTGACGACATTTTTAACATTAGTAGTGGTTTTTGCTTCGCAAACTGTAACTGAGAAGCTGCGGGCGTATTTGACATGTTTGCTGTTGTTGGAAACTGGGATGCTTGGGGCTTTGTTGGCCATGGATGGCATTTTATTCTACATTTTTTGGGAGCTGATGCTTGTACCGATGTACTTTTTAATAGGTATTTGGGGTGGTAAGCGGCGCGTTTATGCAGCATTGAAGTTCGTTCTCTTTACCGCTAGTGGCAGTTTGTTGATGCTGGTAGCAATTGTTTATCTCGCGAACATGTGTGCGCAGCAGCTTGGGCAGGTAAGTTTTGCCATCAATGACTGGGTTAGCTTGGAGTTCTCGCATCGCGAGGAGCTCTTATTATTTTCTGCTTTCTTGTTTGCTTTTGCTATTAAAGTTCCAATATTTCCGCTGCACACCTGGCTGCCAGATGCCCATGTCGAAGCGCCGACGGGGGGCTCAGTGATTTTGGCGGGTGTGCTACTAAAATTCGGCATTTATGGTTTAATGCGTTTCGGCGTTCCGATATTTCCCGAGGCCGTGATAGTTTTTTCGCCCGTGTTGGCTTGGTTAGGAGTGGTGGGGATTATTTTTGGGGCTCTCATGGCATGGGTGCAGACAGACATGAAAAAGTTAGTAGCCTATTCTTCAGTCAGTCATCTGGGTTTCTGTGTTCTGGGGTTTGCCGCCATGAACAAACAGGGCTTTGAGGGAGCAATCCTGCAAATGATTAATCACGGCATATCTACGGCTGCACTGTTTTTAGTTGTCGGCGTTTTGTATGAGCGAAAACATACTAGATTAATTGCCGATTACGGAGGTTTAGCTGCAAAGATGCCTGCTTTTGCGACGGTATTTTTGATATTTACGCTTAGCTCAATTGGTTTGCCGCTTACCAATGGTTTTATTGGTGAGTTCTTGCTTCTTTACGCTGGGTTTTCTTACAACTCAGTTTTGGGAACGTTTGCTGTTAGTGGCGTTATTCTTGGGGCAATGTACATGTTATCTCTCTATAGGCGCGTAGTGTTTGGGCCCTTTGACTTGAAGCGGAATGGCGATATAGCTGATTTGAGCACTAATGAGCGCTTGGTTTTTGCCCCATTAATTGTTTTAGTTTTTCTTTTGGGTTTATATCCAAAGCCGTTTTTAGAGCGCATTGCAGTCTCTAGTGCACAAGCCTTGTACTATCTGGAACAGCAGCCTGCTTTGGAGTTATATCGAAGTGGAGAAATAGCTTTCTTAAGCGATTCAAGTTATCCCGCTGCAAATGAGGATACTTTGCTGCCATGAGTGACATAGACTTTTCAGCCATACTGCCCTTTGTGGTGTTGTTGTGTGGTAGCCTTACGGTGCTCCTAGTGGGCACATTTTTTGGGAAGGAGAGAACATTCTCGCGCGTCTGTCTGTCGAGCGCATATTGTGTGCTCGCATGGCTAACGTCTCTGGAGTATGTCTACGGCAATCACACTGCATTGGGAGGTTTTTTGCGAGTGGATTCGTTCTCTTTCGTGCTTTTTGGCGTCATATTGCTAGGGTCTGCCATGACGCTTTTATTAAGCCAGGGAACTTTTCGCGATCAGCGCCTTGACGCAAGTGTTGATTTTGATGTGCTGATGTTGTTGGCGACAGCCGGTGCGATGGTTATGGTTGCCTCTCAGCATCTAATAATTACTTTCCTTGGAATAGAATTATTGTCGGTCGCCGTTTACGCGCTTTGTGCTGGAGCGAGAAATGAAAAGGCTTCGGCAGAAAGTGCCATGAAGTATTTTATTTTGGGCGCCTTTAGCTCTGCCTTTCTGCTGTACGGGATTTTATTAATATATGCGAGCACTGCTTCAATGCAGCTCCAAGACATTGCCTTAGCAGTGTCATCCTCTTCTCCCAAGGACATTCTGCTTATAGGGATTGGTCTAGTGATTTTTGGTTTTGGCTTTAAAGTTAGCTTGATACCGTTTCATTTTTGGACTCCAGATGTGTACCAGGGCGCGCCCACCACGGTAAGCGGCTATATGGCCGTAGTTGTAAAGGTGGCCGCTTTTGGAGCATTCTTACGCTTAATGTCAACGGCATTTGGCAACATTAGCGGTGCGTGGACTGACTTGTTTTGGACGCTTTCGGTAATTACCATGGTGCTAGGCAATCTCATGGCGCTTCGCCAGGAGAGTTTAAAGCGAATGTTAGCGTATTCTAGCATCGCGCACGCGGGTTATGTGTTGATGGGTTTCTTGGTGATGGACGCATCTGGAGGAGGGGAGGCAGCGGTGTTTTATCTTTTGGCGTATTCGCTTATGACTTTGATAGCATTTGGTGTAGCTCTGCATGCTACTGCTGGCAGTGAAAACCAGTATGACAATGACAAGATAGAGGCTTTGCGCGATTTGGGTTGGAGTAATCCGCTGCTAGCTTTAGTAATGACAGTTTCTATGTTGTCACTAGCCGGCATCCCCCCGCTTGTGGGTTTTGTTGGCAAGTTTTATCTCATTAGCGCGGTTATTAAAGGCGGTTACATAGGACTTGCTATTATTGCTGTTTTAAGTTCTCTGATTTCGCTTTATTATTATCTGCGTGTCGTCGTGGTAATGTATTTTCTGCCTGGAACTGAGGGGAAAAGTGTCGTTCGGCTTGACGGCAATGAGTTATTGCTTAGTCACAGAGTGGTGTTAGCTATTGCCGCTCTAGGAACTATTTATTTTGGATTGTTTTCCTCGTCATATATCGAATATGCAAGAATGGCAGTTAAGAGCTTAACCTAAGTGAGTATTTTTTGTACGATTACTACTGTGCTGTAAGACAATCGTCTCGGGTTGGAGGTGAACTAGATAGTGCGGGGGACAGTATTTCTGCACCAGCGGCGTTGTCGGCGAGGTACGCTGTTCTGTCGCTGGGAAGGCAGAGATATTCGCCTATGCTCGTTGCAATCTGCAAAGGCCAGGATGCGAGCATCAGTAGCCAAATTGCTACGAAAATGGCAGTCCAGGGCATTCAGGAAGAGGCTTTTTCTTGCTATGAGCAGACCCCAGCTGCGAGTCTTGCCGTTGCGGAACACGCTGGCGATGAGAAGCTTTGCATAGAAATAATACGAGCAAGTTTTAAGCGAGCAAATCAGCAAGTTCATGACTATAGCCAGCGAATGTTATCGAGCCGAGCAGTGTGTTGTCATGGCACGATGGCGGTATTGATTGGGCGGCATATTTCTGTAGGGCGGGTTGGTCAATACGAGAGTTTTTTGTGGCGGGCTGGGCAGATTCATAGGTTTTTTCAGCCAGAACCGAGTCGCGAGGCTATTTCGCTCGCATTGAGCTGCTCGATTGGCAAGGATAAAAGGGTGTGGGTAGAGCTAGCATCGACTGAGCTTGAAAAGAGCGACGTAGTAATTATTACGACTCAGCTATTTAGCGAAAAACTAATTTCAAGAATTAAAATGGTCGTTCAGTCACTTGGCTCGCTAGATGAAGGCTGTTGTGATTTGGCGGAGTTTGGCGTAGAGCAGCATTGGCAAAGTCGCGAAGGCTCGCTAGCTGGACTTGCAGGTGGTGACTCGGTAGTTTTTATGCTTAGAGCAGAATCTCCCGTTATTGACTTAAAAGATGTAATACTTGAGGAGTAGTGGTGAGGATAGGGAGGAGTTTATTGGGTTAATCGCCATGTTGGGCTAACGGAATGAGTAGTTTAGTATGATATCGCGTTATACACGAAAAGAGGCAGGAGAGATTTGGTCGGAAGAGTATAAGTTTCAGCTGTGGCTAGAGATTGAAATATTGGCTCTCGAAGCTATGGTGAAGGCTGGACGCGTTCCGCAGGAGGCTTTGGACAATGTTAGGAAGAAGGCGCATTTTGATGTCGCTCGGATTGCCGAGATAGAGAATGACGTTAAGCACGATGTAATCGCGTTTTTAACTAATGTTGCCGAATACGTAGGAGAGAGTGCGCGCTTCCTTCATTTGGGAATGACTAGTTCGGATTTGTTAGATACTTGCTTTTCGCTTCAGTTGACGAGAGCTTTAGATCTAATCTTAAGCGGTTTAGATGCCTTACTGGAGGCGGTAAAGCGGCGCGCTCTTCAGCACAAATTTACGGTGTGCGTTGGAAGATCGCATGGCGTTCATGCCGAGCCTACTACTTTTGGGCTAAAGCTCGCCTGTTGGTATTCTGAATTGTGCAGGCACAAGAGAAGACTGGGATTTGCGCGCGAAGACATAGCGGTAGGCGCAATTTCTGGTCCTGTTGGAACTTATGCCCATTTGGGGCCAGATATAGAAAAGCACGTATGTGAAGTTTTTGGGCTAAAGCCGGTTGCCGTCTCTACGCAAATTATTCAAAGAGATAGGCACGCTCACTTATTTTCGAGCATGGCAGGTTTGGGTAACACGTTGGAAAAAATCTGCGTTGAAGTGCGGCACTTGCAGAGAACGGAAGTGCGAGAGGCGGAGGAGAATTTTACTAAGGGGCAGAAGGGGTCGAGTGCGATGCCTCATAAGCGCAATCCGATCTTGTCGGAAAACGTAACGGGGCTAGCTAGATTAGTGCGTAGCTTGTCACAGGCCGCGATGGAGAACGTCGCCTTATGGCACGAGCGCGATATTAGCCACTCCAGTGCAGAGCGCGTCATTGCGCCTGATATTTGTATTGCCTTGGATTTCATGGTTAACCGCGTGCGTTCCATCATCGACGGCTTAGTCGTCTATGTAGAGAATATGCAAAAAAATTTGGAGTCTACAGAGGGTTTAGTCTTCTCTGGCAGTCTGCTGGTAGCTTTGGCGAGCAAAGGGCTTTCGCGGGAGGATGCGTACGCTTTGGTTCAGAACCATGCCATGGCTGTGTGGGATGAATTGTCGAAACCTGGTAGGGGCGAAAACTTTTCTAGCTTTCCAGAGCGCATTCGAGCGGATGCAAAAATCGGGGCCATTTTAACCAAAGAGGAGTTGGATGAAGTTTTTTCGCTAGCGCCCCATCTTCAGCATGTAGACTATATATTTAGTCGAGTTTTTGAAGTATGATGTATTTTTTCATGCGTAAATTAACCATCTTATGTGCGGATAGTGCGGTTCTTACGATATAGCTTGGGGATTTAAATTATGTCATATATTCCAATTGTAGTTATCGCAGTGCTGATAATATATGTAATTAGTGCTTACAATGGCCTCGTTTCAAAACGAGTTAGAACGGAGAACGCTTGGTCGCAGATAGATGTTCAGCTTAAGAGGCGATACGATTTAATTCCAAATTTGGTAGAAACTGTTAAAGGCTATGCTTCGCATGAGCGCGGAACTTTAGAGGCCGTTATTCAAGCTAGGAACATGGCAATGCAGTCGGCAAATGCTGGCGAAGCTTCGCGCGCGTCGCTCGAAAATGCTTTGAGTGGGACGCTAAAAAGCTTGTTTGCGTTATCGGAATCATATCCAGATTTAAAGGCCAATGAGAATTTTAAAAGCTTGCAGGAAGAACTCAGCTCGACTGAAAATCGCATATCTTTTGCCAGGCAGCATTACAATGATTCTGTTGGCGGTTATGTAACTGCCTTACAAGCTTTTCCGTCAAACATTATTGGCAATATATTTGGGTTTAAACCGCGGGAGTTTTTCGAGTTAGATGCCGATCAGGCGAAGCAGGCTAAGGAGCCTCCAAAAGTATCTTTCTAGGTCTGCTAAGCGTGCAGGACTTAAACCCTGAACGCTTACTAATTCTGGTTATCGGGTAACGTTGGGGTAGTTTGTTGCAGCTCACTCGTTGTTTCGTCGCCGCAGTTTGCGTGGCGGGCTTTGCAGTGCTTTTCGTGGATAGCTAGAGTAATTTCGTAATACAGTTCGAGTGCGTCCGGATTTAAGTTCCGAATTAGCTCGCAACTCATTGCAAAGTTTAGCATCGACATTTTTATGTCTCTGCCTCGTGCTTTTAGCTTAGCGATGTGGTCGAGTTCGCCCATCAATGTTTCGGCTAGAAGTTGTATAGCGGCTCGCTCTCGTTCTATGCTGTTTTTAGCTTTTATTTTAGCGGCTATTTCGGCAATTTCGCGAAGGCTGTCTACTGAGAATGGCTCAAACAAGAAGCCGTCTATCCCCAGAAACACGTTGTTAATAACTGAGTGCTTGTTCTGTGAGCCGGCTTTCCCTACTAAGATATAAGCGCAGTGCTTGCCTTGAGTGGTGGTCTTGGCAATTTGAATAAAATTTTCGATATCATTAACCTGGAAATTATGGGAAATAAACACTATGTCGCAACGATGATCGCTTTGGAGTTTAGAAAGTCCGTCTTCCATGTTGCTAAGGCTAAGGACTCTCGCAAAAGTGTGGACGTTATGTGCAGCTTGCCTTAATTTCCCCCTACTGGCCATTTCGGGGTCGATGATTAGTGAGGAAAATTTATTATACATGCAATGGTCCAGCGTG
This sequence comes from Deltaproteobacteria bacterium, assembly GCA_020845775.1. Classification (NCBI taxonomy): domain Bacteria; kingdom Pseudomonadati; phylum Myxococcota; class Myxococcia; species Deltaproteobacteria bacterium. The sequence goes on along the minus strand of JADLFC010000042.1, from coordinate 7,294 downwards.
AATAAACTCGTTTTAGTCTAATCGGCAATAATTTATGTTTATTCAATATTTTTATGGCATAAAGCCGAGTATGCGAGTGCAAAATGTCTGACATTATGGAGTTTTATTTATGATGCTGTCTAATGAGGATATAAAAAAAGCTATAGAAAACAAGGCATTAATAATAGAGCCCTTCCATAAACGCTGCATTAGGGCAGCTGGAGTGACCTTGCACTTGGGAGCTAAGCTGCTTAAGCCCGAGGCTGGCATAGTCGTTGATGTCAAGGCAAAGAAGGCACCAAAATACAAAGAAATTGTTATTGAGGATGCGGCTCCATATAAACTAATGCCAGGAGAGTTCTTGTTGGGGCACACCTACGAGTCGGTTACGGTTGGGTCAAGCATTGGATTCTTAATTGAAGGCAGAAGCACTTTGGCGCGGGTGGGGTTAACAATTGTGCAGACAGCGATGCTAGTTTATCCGGGACATAGGGATAGACCAATTACGTTAGAGTTTGCCAATCACGGACCGAATGCCGTGTTGTTATATCCAAAGATGAAAATTGCGCGAGTAGTGTTATTTGAGTTAAAAACTCCAAGTTCAGAGCGTTACGATGATTGTGGAAAATACCGCAACCAGGAGAGCGTAGGTACGCCAATTTTTGAAGATGAATTTATGGGCGAGGATTAAAAAAGGTATGAATTTAGAAAGTGGTGAATATTTTGTAGGAGGCATTCCGATTCTAAGCATTTGTAAGGAATTTGGCACGCCGCTTTACTTGTACGAAGGAGAACGTCTTCTAAGTCAGTGCAAAAAACTTCAAGTGGCTTTTAAATCCATGAATGTAAAATGGAGATATGCCTTAAAAGCTTGTAGCAACCTCTCTATAATTAAGCTCTTGAGAACCGCAGACATGGGATTAGATGCCGTCTCCATTCAAGAGGTGAATCTTGGCCTCCTTGCTGGAGTTCCGGCTAAGGATATTATTTTTACTCCGAGTTGCGTTGCCTTTGACGAGATAAAGGAAGGCGTTGATGCTGGAGTTGTCGTAAACATCGATAGTTTAAGCCTCCTCGAAAAGTTTGGCAGTTATTATGGCGAAAACGGATATTGTTCGATTAGGTTTAATCCAAATATCGTTGCTGGAGGAAACGCGAAAATTCAAGTTGGCCACAAGCATTCGAAATTTGGGGTTCCGCTTGTCCAGTTGCCAGAAGTGAAGGCGCTTGTAGACAAATATAAAATTAAAATTATCGGTGTGCACGTTCATACTGGCTCGGATATCCTTGACATAGAATCATTTGTCGAAAGTGCGAGGGTATTATTTGAGATAGGAGTGGGTTTTTCGGATTTGCAATTTATTGATTTTGGTAGCGGATTTAAAGTTTCATATTATGACACGGATAAGTCTACGGATATTGACACATTAAGTACGCGTCTAGAAGCGGATTATCGGGATTTTGTGCGCAGATATGGAAGGGATGTGGAGATTTGGTTTGAACCAGGTAAGTTTATTGCAAGTGCGGCAGGCATTTTGTTAGTAAATGTAAATGTCGTGAAGCCAACTCCGGAGGTAAACTTCGTAGGCGTCAATTCAGGTTTAAATCACCTAATCCGTCCGATGATGTATGGCTCTTATCACGATATAGTAAATATTTCGAATCCAAGTTCTGAGAGAAGAAAATACACAGTAGTCGGCAATATCTGCGAGACCGACACTTTTGGTGCCGACAGGATGTTGTCTGAGGTGAGGGAAGGTGATGTGTTAGCTATTAAGAATGCTGGTGCCTATGGCTTTAGCATGAGTTCTCAGTACAACTCGAGGTACAGACCAGCAGAGGTTTTGGTGTACAAGAATCAAGCGAAGCTCATTCGCAAGCGAGAGGATTTTTCGGATTTATTGCGCAACCAAATAGACGTACCACTATAAAAATAAAACTTTTGGCAATATTTTCTTAATTCTTCGCGCAGCTTCCTTCGTGTCCTTAATGCTTGGAACGAGAGCGAAGCGCACGTAGCCTTCGCCAGGGTTTAAGCCATCGTTAGTCTTGTCGCTAATCCATGCGCCGGGCGTAGTTACTATGGCAATTTCTGGGGAGAGCAGTTTTTGTGCAAATTCAACGGATGTAATTCCCTCAGGAACCCTTTGCCAGAGATAGATAGTCGCGTCTGGCGCACAATCCGGAAGTTTAATCGAGCGAAAAGCCTCTGCGAGTAGATCCCTTTTTGTCCTGTATTCGGCGCGCATCTCTTCGACGTGAGTTTCGTCGCTAAGAGCGGCAATGGCCCCGTCCTGGATAAAGGTTGCCGTCCCCGAATCGATATTGGTTTTTAGCTTTTTAAAAATATCTACAATTCTCTTGTCTCCTGCTACCCAGCCCACTCGATAGGACGTCATCGCGCTTCTCTTGGAAAAGGAGTTAAATACTATGACGCCTTCTTTAGTGATCTCTAAAATGCTGTGTGGTGGTTCAGTATAATAAATCTCGCTATAGGCTTCATCCGAGGCAACAATAATATTGTGCCTACTTCCGAACTCGACAATTTCCCTTAAATGCGATAACGGCGCTATAGCTCCACTTGGACTATTTGGGTAGTTGACCCACATAATCTTTGCTTTCCTGCAAACCTCATCTGGAATGGAATTTAGGTCGACTAAAAATTTGTTTTCTGCAAGGAGCGGTACGTAGTACGGAACTCCTTCAGCGAATAAAGTCCCTCTGGTGTAAGGTGGATACCCAGGCGTCGGTATGATTACATAATCTCCAGGATTAACGATTCCTTCGGGGAAATTAAATACGGCCTCTTTTGAGCCTATGGTAGAAGCGATTTCGGTATTCGGATCCATCTCAACCCCAAAGCGCCTATGCATCCACTGGGCGATTGAGTGGCGAAATTCAGTATTCCCTATGTAGCTCGGGTAACCCGACGATTTTCGCTTATTTACCCCTTTTTGAGTTGCTTTGCGCACAACTGCCGGCGTCGGCACTGTAGGATCTCCCACTCCGAAATCAATTGGAGTAATTCCAAGGCTCCTCAATTTTTCAACCTGCTTGTCAACTTCTGCAAAGGCATATGCTCCTATGGACTGCAACCTTTTTGACGCCGTAATCTCCATAATTTTTCTTCCTTTTTATTCTCCCTTCAGACTTTTAAGGTGCGTGTTATATCATTTACAAAAAGTACAATATTTAACTTACCCTTTGGAAAATGTATTTTGGGCACGCATTAGATGGCTCTATAGATTAAAAAAAAGACAAAGGAAATGGTTTTCCTTTGTCGGTGTCAAAAATATTTCGCTCATCGGGTGCGTCGATTTACAGGTTAATAACATCACATAAGACTATAAGTTAAGTCGGTAAATTTTATTGGTTGCTTTAAGTGTCAGAACAAACTAATAAGCAACTATGCAGTTGAATTCGGGCAGTTGTTTTAAAAGTGTTTGGCCGTTTTTTGTGAGCCAAGCGGGTCGATTTTTTGGCTGGCGAATCTTGCGATACGTAGGTCATATGTGCAGTCGTTTTTATTGTGAAGCAGCAATGGGGGGTTTAGTGAAAATGAATTATGGAAAGAAAACTTTGTGGTATCGGTGGTGCAAAGTTGGGACGGCAGTTGCCTTATTGTCGACGGCAAGCGTTCAATTTGCGTTACCAGCTTTTGCAGAACAGTTGAGTGTTCAGGATAGCAGTGGGGATTTGAGATCTGCTGCTGTGTTATCTAGCGGCAAGTCAGCTAATATCCAGGTCGTGTTGAGCGGGTCTGCTCAGGACAAGTTAGGAAGTTTGGAAATAAAGCTCTTAGATACAGCTTCGTCTCAGGTCATCCAAGCTGTAAAAACTGATGATGGTGGGCAAGCGTTATTTGAGAAGGTTTCTGCTGGTAGCTATAAAGTAACTTTGGATGAAGCGCCATCAACGGTTAAGCTTGGCAGCGTGAAAGTTATAGAGTTAAATCCGGCGCGGCAGGATCAGACTTCTAAGAACGAGCAGCGCGATTTGACGAGAGCCGTATATGTCGTGGGTGCAAGTGCTCTTCCCGTAGCAGTAGGACTTTCTCTTGCCGATTCTGATTCAAAAGGAGAAGGTAGTGCATTTGCTGGACAGGTAGATTCTAATCTTACGGCTGAACAGTCTGGGCTAAACGCTGCTAATCAGCAAGGCTCAAACGGCAGTTTAGTGGCACCTTTGGGAGCTGGACAAGTGTCTGCGTTGGGAAGTGCAGCGCCAGATCCAGGAGCACCGTCGCCAGCGCCTAGTGCTGCTGATACTACGGTCAATACTGCGCCCGATGAGGCCGACCCGGGTTCGCCGTCACTTGACAGTTCTACGCCGACCGCGGCGCCTGTTCCGCCAGATCCAATTGATCCGCCAGCACCGTCTTCTAGTTAATCTAGGGAAATGCGCGTTTATTCAGAATGGTGCAGGGCCAGTGTGCTTTGGATAGTTGTGAGAATTGGCAAGGTATAGAGTTTTGTTATACGGACTTAAGATAGGGAGTGAGATTATGGGACAGGGATTGCAGCGAATCGAGAAAAGAGATTTTGGTATCCAGGCTAGGCCGTGGATGCTTTTGTTGTCGAAATTATTGTTGGTGGCGTTTTTGTTGCCGAGTGCATCGCAAGCGGTGGATTTGGAGGGCGATGGAACTGATGACTTAACTGTGTTTAGGCCGCTGTTGGGCCCGGTTATTGGCACTTGGTTTGTGGCTTCTTCGAGAGATGATTTGACGTACATTTATCAATGGGGTTTGGAGGACGATGTGCCTGTAGCTGGTAACTTTACTGGTGGAGCTGGTAGCGATTTAGTCGTATGGCGTCCAACCGACGGAGTTTGGTATCTGAGGCACTACGATGCTTCGCTTGATTTTAGTGACGCGTCTGCTTATCAGTGGGGTCTAAGTGGGGATACGGCTCTTCGCTGCGATTTAACGGGTGATGGGCCAAATGAGCTTACTGTGTTTAGGAATAGTAACGGCACTTGGTATTCCCGAAATTCTGCTGTTGGCATTGCTAATTATTCAACAGCAACTGTTCAGCCGTGGGGACTGTCTGGAGACACTCCGGCACCGGCTGACTATGACGGAGACGACAAGTGCGATTATGCTGTGTTTCGCGATGGTAATTGGTATGTCATCTTATCGGCCAGTGGTGGAACAGATGTAGTGACCATTGGTTGGGGAACGACTGGGGACATTCCCGTTCCAGCAGACTACGATGCCGATGGCATTACCGATTTCGCCGTTTACCGCGAGAGCGCCTCATCAGGTCCAACTTGGTTTATTCGACAGTCGAGCAAGTTGAGCGATCTAGCTACCTTCGGGCGTTCTTTACAGTGGGGTTTGGTAGGCGACGTGCCATTAGTTACCGACGTTACTGGAGATGGGTTAGTTGATATTACAGTGTGGAGACCTAGTACTGGTATATGGTACGTTTTAACTTCAGAAAGTGACTTTGCGTCGGCATTGGCTTTCCAGTTCGGATTACCGGTCGATATTCCTCAAGGTCGTTAGTCAATCACTCGTTAGGAAATTAAGTCGCTCTAGCGACTACTTAGTAGTGAAAAAAGGCCCGCTATAGCGGGCCTTTTTGTTACATTTTAGCCAATTATAGAATGCTTTGGCAGTCTAAGGCTGCCCACATGCGGCAGGTGCTTTTGCAACTAATCAGTAACATATTGATTTGTGTAGCCGAATCTCGCTAGCATGATTTTTGCAGATAGGTGCCAATAGACAAGGCGGAAGAATTTTTGAGTGACCCCGTGCTTATGGAGACGCTGGTATGCAAGATCGGGTAAACAAAATAACTCATGTTATCAATAGGTTGATGCCTCTTCTGCTGGCATATAGTTATCTTTTTATGATTGCGCCTGTAGCTCATAGTCAGCAGGCTGGCGCGATAAATGGGCCACTGAGGGTATCTACTCTGAACTCTCGCTATTTCACGGATAACTCCGGCAAAGCTATTGCCTTGAGCGGATCGCATACGTGGGGTAATTTTGTAGATGTTGGGCCTAGTAATAACAACTTGCCGTCCGGTTTGGACAACATATCTACTACGGCTACCGTCGAAGGTTTTGTGCAATATCTCGACTTTTTAAAGAAGTATAACCACAACTTTATACGTTTGTGGCGATGGGAGCTTACGTATTGGAAACGCTACACAGATCTCAAGTACCGCTATTCTAGCCCGCACCCTTGGAAGCGCACTGGGCCCGGTTCCGCCAAGGACGGTCTGCTGAAATTTGACCTTAAGCAATTTGAGCAATCTTACTTTGACCGCTTGAGGGAGCGCGTCATTGCGGCTGGCAATCGCGGCATCTATGTTTCTGTTATGTTGTTTGAGGGCAATGCTCTTTATTTTCCTGAGTATGATACTTGGGTCGGTCATCCGTATAACATCAACAACAATGTCAATAACATTAATGGCGACCTGAATAGTGACGGGCAAGGCGTCGAAATTCATACGCTTAGTAACAGCCAAATAGTAGCGTTTCAAGAAGCCTACGTTAGAAAAGTTATCGATACTGTAAACGACCTGGACAATGTCTTGTACGAAGTTGGTAACGAGATTGGCTCTTACTCAATTCCCTTCCAGTACCACATTATAAATCTAGTTAAGAGCTACGAAAAAACTAAGCCCAAACAGCATCCTATAGGCATGACTCACTGTTATCACAGGGATACTAAGTATTGGTCTACTCATCAGGATTTGCGCAATAGCCCTGCAGATTGGATTTCGCCTGGTGGCGAGGTAGTTCAAACCGCTGACTACGTAACCAATCCGGTAGTAAACGATGGCAAGAAAGTTGTCTTAGCTGATAACGATCATTTGGGTTGGCGCCAGCGAGACGCTGCCTGGCTTTGGAAGATATTCATGCGCGGGCATAGTCCAATCTGGATGGATGCGTATTTTGGTTTAAATGGCAATGGGCCGTGGCTATACGATATGCAAGCTGACATCGAAAAGATCCGCAAGTATCAGGGGTATATTCTAACTTACGCAACGAAGATGAACCTAATTGCGATGGTTCCTAGTAACAGCGCATCGGACTGCTCGACAACTTATTGTCTTAGGAATCCTGGAAAGGAATATTTTATCTATCAACCTACTAGTTCAACCGCTTTTAGCGTTAACTTAGTATCTGGTAGCTATACCTACGAATGGTTCAATCTGTTGACAGGAAGCATTGCTCAAACCGGAAGTTTTAGCGCATCCTCGGGCAACAGGAACTTTACCCCGCCTTTTGCTGGTGAGGCCTTGCTATATATAAAATCGTCAAGCACGACCGATGCCACAGCACCAGCTGCGCCTACTGG
>JADLFC010000041.1 GCA_020845775.1 Deltaproteobacteria bacterium | reverse complement strand
TTTATACCATTTACAAAAATGATTTTTGTAAATGGTATAAACAGCAAGTGCGTAAGCACTTGCCAATAAACAACAAATACCGTTTCCAAAAAGTAAAATATTTAAGTTACTTTTTGGAAACGGTATACCAAAGAGCATTTTTGAAAACGGTATAATTAATTATTTTGGCACATTATGATTCACCAAGTATTAAGGCGCGGGATTCCCATACTCTCTGGCGACTCAATGTTGCGACAGATAGCCGATAATTTTCCTCGGACAAATATGGGTTTTTCTGCAACTCATCGACTGCTTACACTAAATAACCTATCAGTAGCCAGTTCAAACCTTAACGGCGAGGGTTGGTTTTCAAGAGCGGCAGAAACGCTAATAGATAATTTAAGTAAACTGCTGCCACAAATTGCTAAATTTCCATCCCTAGAGCAACTGCTAGTAAACACAGGCCCAGTAGAGCGAAGCTGGAACATTAGTTCTCGCAACTCGTCTTCAACTAGCTTTTTTCCTCTCGATAGTGCACACCTAAGCGAGCTATTGCTAACTCACGTGCGAACAAATAACTTTACTAGCAATTTGACGGCTGGTAATGAATCACGAGATAAAATGCATATATCGATTGACAATCTTGCCCAAGGAATCTTTTCAGTTTTACCAAATAGCATTAAATCTCTTTCGCGCATTTTTTCCCCAGAGCAAGCTAGAGGTTACAAAGTTCCTACGCGCATGATACCCTACGATGAAACGCCAAAAGCAAATAGCAGAAAGCAAAATAAACCTAAGTCAAATTCTTTCTTAAAAAAGCTATCGCAACATTTACTCAAATTCGCGCGTTTCCTTGGCTCTATAAAAAGAGTCTAATGTTCGACTTAAGATTGCCTTACTTTTTGGAAAAGGTTTACAACATGCCAGTTCATGGCTAAATGTACTAGCATGTTTAATTCAACAGAACGCCCGACAAAGGCGATAAATATCGACAAATCGCTTGCCCACATTGCTCCGCGAGTTATTGCACTTGCGCGCATGCAGACGAAAACTCTGTTAATCGGGTTAATAAGCCTTGCTCTTGGCACTGGCATTACCCTATTTCTTCCTCGCTTAATAGAAAATATTTTAAACAAAAAGTCTGGGCTAAGTATTTCAAACAACCTGACATCTGTAACTAGCATGCTAATCGCGCTGTTTGCCATTCAAGCCACTTGTTTTTATGTAAGGCACTATTGTTTTCAGGCAGCAGGACTTCGCATTGTCTCTGAACTTAGAAAGTCCCTCTTTTCTTCTATACTTAATCAGGACATTAGCTTTTTTGACAACTCTAAAGTGGGAGATCTCCTTAGCAGGCTTTCTTCCGATGCGCAGCTAGTACAGAGAGCCGTTACGACCAACATTTCAGTAGCACTGAGATATGTCATTCAAGTAATAGGTGGCACGGCATTAATGTTACTAATTAGTCCAAAGCTTACGGCAATAATAATTCTTCTTATCCCTGTGCTAGTCGGTGCTAGCATTATGTGGGGAAAAAAACTGCGAACTCACTCCAGGCGAATGCAAGCTGAACTCGGCAAAGCCTCTACAATTGCGGAGGAAAGATTTTCAGCCATCCGCACCGTAAAAATGTTTATGGGACAAGACGCCGAAACGACGCGATACGGCAAGTCCATCGACATTGCGCTTCAATCCGGCCTTGAAAGAACCAAGGTGGCATCGCTATTTACCTCTTCTATGGTATTTTTGCTACATTCCTCTGTCGCCTTTGCATTATGTTATGGCGTTAGGCTGGTGTTTTTAAAAGAACTTACGATCGGGGAGCTCACTTCCTTTTTGCTCTACTGTGGCATTGTGGCGATTTCTTTTGCCTTTCTTGCAGGGGCCTGGGACGAATTTATGCAGGCGGTTGGAGCTAGCGAGCGAATCTTTGAAATCATTGATCTAAAACCCACAATTACAGCCCCTAGTAATCCCATCTCCATTCCGACCAAGGCATCGCAAGATGTGACTTTTGAATGCGTGTCTTTTTCGTATCCCTCGCGAGCAGAAACAAAGGTGCTGGACGACATTAGCTTTGATATTCGGGAGGGCCAGTCAGTCGCAATAGTGGGACCTTCTGGTTCCGGCAAATCCACCATAGCTTCCTTAATTCAACGCTTTTACGATCCGCAAAAAGGAACTATTACATACTCCGGCATAGACCTAACAAAAATAGACCCGGCAAACCTTAGAAGGCACATGTCGGTAGTTCCTCAAACGCCGCATGTCTTTTCAGTCTCGATTGGAGAAAACATTAGCTATGGCAATCCAACTGCCTCCTTGGCAGAGGTCATCGCCTCAGCAAAAACGGCAAACTTGCACGATTTTGTAACTTCTCTACCAAACTCTTATGACACTCTTGTGGGAGACAAAGGAATTCAACTTAGTGGCGGCGAACGTCAGCGCATTGCAATTGCTAGAGCTATTATAAAAGACCCGCGCTTTTTAATTTTAGACGAGGCTACAAGCTCGCTTGACAGCGAAAATGAGAAGCTGATTCAACAAGCCCTAGAAAGGCTAATGCAAGGTCGCACAACTCTAGTAATCGCTCACCGCCTAAGCACTGTTCAGCACGCAGACAAAGTAATAGTCCTAAAACAAGGAAAAATCGTTCAAACCGGCACCCACGAAACCCTTTTAGCGCGCGAAGGATTGTACAAAACCCTAGTAGAGCATCAATTGCTCTAGCGCTAATTTAGAGAATTCGCGCTGGCCGGACAACTTACTCAATATGCGGGCTTTACTCTAAATCTCCCTCTCGCGCGGCTTATGAAAAAATCTCCTTAATTGCAGCTTTCCAATTGATAGCACGCGTTTTTCCGAACCACTGTTCAAGGGGATCGTTAGATATCAGCAGCCGTTCTGCCCTACTATCTAAATCCTTACCCAGCGTTTCAAGTGCTTTGGCATCGCTTTCGCTGACACGGTTTTTTGATTTAATTTCAATCAGTAGATTCTTGTCTCCCGGTCTATCAATAACTAGGTCAATCTCAACGTCTTCTTTTGTTCTGATGTAAAACATCTCCCAATTTAGGCGCTTATAGCTAATATTTTTTCTAAATTCCAAAATTATAAAATGCTCAAATGCATCTCCCCATGCCTTCGTCTGCGGCTCTAGGTTAACCGAGAGAGTCCTGTCCAGTGCTCTTTTTATACCTGTATCTATGAAATAAAATTTAGGGGAAAGTTTTTGAGCTTTTCTTACAGAAGTATGATATGCAGGCAGAAAAAACCCTATCAAAGTATCCTCAACAATCTCGAAATAATTGCCAACTGTAACGTCGTCAACGCCTATATCCGAAGCAATGCTTAACTTATTTACAATCTTACCGTTCATCTGTGCCGCTACCGCCAGAAATTTTCTAAACGGGCCAATGTTTCTTACCCACCGCTCTTCTTGTATCTCCTTTTGTAGATAAGTCCCTACATAAGCAGATAGAAATTCTATAGCAGATTGCCGATCCTCAGCTAAGTATGGCTCTGGCAAGCCCCCAACCTCTAAGCATTTCTTTAGATCAAACTGTGCTTCAATTTCCAAAACGGAAAACGGAAAGAGGTTATATATCCACGCACGACCAGCTAGAAGATTGGTTCCCTTTTGCTTTAACCTTCTACTGCTAGACCCAGTTAGGATAAATTGCCTTTTGCGCTTTTGAATCTGAGAATGAGCTATATTTAATAAGTCCGGCAGTTTTTGCACTTCATCAATAATTACGCGCTTGTGAATATTTTTCTCAGAATCGATCAAGGCAATAAACCTCGATTTATCGAGCAGCAGATCGTCGTACGTTATTGAGTCTAATAAATCGACATGCAATGAATCTTGGGCTGAAAAACTCTGCGCTAAGAGCGTAGCCTTCCCTGTCCCACGTGCGCCGAACAGGAAAAAGCTATTTGTTTTCGACAGGTTACATCCTCTCTGAATCATAGTCAGAATTTTAACGCTTTTTTCCGACTAGCGTCAAGAATAGGGTTTCGCCAAACTGTCTAACTTTCTGCTACTTTTGCCCCTAGAAATACAGATCTGGATTCTCCGGATCGCTATCCATGCCGCCGCTTAGGTAAATAAACGAACCTATTAGCCAGAGGAGCGTTCCAATAGCAATAATGCCAAGCGCTGGCTCAACGAGCATTATTGGCCTTTCCAACAAATTAGTTTCTAGATTCTGATTTACGTTCGCGCTCAGGCAGGAGACGCAGTAAACGAAAATACCTATAACTGCTACTACAAATCCGGCTACCACGAGGTGTTTTCCACGTTTCATCTTATTTTCGGCTATCGCATAGCGCTCCCTAGCCGATACGGTTGTTGCCTCATGCGCTGCGCCCAAAAGCGGCGCATCGGACCAAACGATATTCGAGTGTGCTTGTTTCTTATTCATTTTAATATACTTCCTTCTGTTAAGTTATACATACTAGGTTGAACATGAAAATCATTTACTACCTCATCAATGCTCGATCGCTTTCTACCACTACGACACCCGAGCAAACCCGCGTATAGCAAGCGTTGACCAAGGCCAAGAAACGTCAAAAACCAAGCAATAGTTGCCGCAATGACAAATCCACGAGCGATCCACAAGAGGAGTGGCAAATGCATTACATTGGCTAGTTGAAAGGTGCACGTAGCATACATCCCAAGCGGGAACACCAGGCCCCAATAAAGCGGATCATAAAAAATCCTAATCCCGCACTTGTGATGTCTCCAAACACCGAGAACCAGAAGCATAGGTATCCACCAAGTTGCCGTTGCCCAGTACATGACGCTAAGCCCCAAGACAAACGGCGAAAGCTGCATAAGCATGTTAGATGTCTCAATCGCAGTTAGCAGTCTGAGACCGGCAAGCGTTGAAATGGCAACCGCTCCCATGTTGATCCAATAAGGCGGCATGAGATCGTTTGGCAAAAAGCGAAAGAACATGTAGCGGTAAAAAATCAGCCCAATAATCCACAGATAAAGCATGCCGCCTCCGAGCCAGAAACACATAAGCACAAAGAGCGCACTGTCTCGGTTGTTATCGACTAAAATGTTACCATCTAACACGCAACCCAACACACAGACAGATTGAGTTGCAACCACGGCTACAAGCCAGCCTCCGTTAATGCCCTTCTGCAAAGGCGGCTTCTTTGCCTTTACAGTAAGCATGGCAAACACAGTGTATGTGCAAATAACCCACAACGAAATGCAAACCCACCACAGGCTCTGCGCTACCAAAAGGCTATTGTGCAACATCGCCGCTTGAATACCCAATACGCCAGTAGCGGCCACAACTGTAAAATATCCAGGGGCACGCCCGTGGTCGCCAAAATCCGACACGACGCGATCGCCAAACATAACGATACGTGCGATAAATAATGCCCATAGTAGGGGATAGGCAATTAGGTTAATCCAGGATAGCACTATCGAAAATGCAATGAGGCCAAACAGATTACAGGCAATCGCAACGATGCCAGTTGCCATCACCAAAGCAAAGTATGCTGGATGCATCATCGCAAGATGCTTTTTAATATGCTTGGCAATCGCTGACTCGGCTCGCAAATGTCCCGAATAACCAATGACATTCACAGTCGAGAGACTATCTGCGCCGAGATCTGCATGTGAGTCAAATTCATTAGTAGCCACAAGTACTAGAATACACGAATACACCTTTAGCGCGGTATCCGCATCTCGTGGAAAATGTAATAAGACCTTTAGAAGCGCGCTGTCGGTCTTTGTCCTACATGAACGGATAAGCGTAGAACGACGATTAGCCTATCAGTGGACTTTACTGAACCAATCCACTTCTTAGTGCGTAGCGCATTATTTCAGCGTTGGAACTCATACCCATTTTTTGAAGAATCCGTGTGCGATAGGTGCTTACAGTCTTAACGCTTAAACCTAGCTCGGTTGCAACCTCGGATACTGATTTTCCCGAAGCAATACCGAGAAACACTTCGTATTCGCGGGCAGATAACATTTCATGCAAATCGCTAGATTGAGTCCCTACAAGGGCCATGTGATCGGCTAATTGCTGGGCAGTATTTTCGCCCAAATATCGCTTCCCCTTAAGAACGCTGCCAATAGCGCACAAGAGTTCTTCCGGCGCGCGATCCTTAGTGAGATAGGCAGACGCACCCTCGCGCAATGCGCGAATGACAAATTGTTTTTCATCATACATGCTTAGTACAATAATTGGCAGGTTTGGGTGAAGCACCTTTATTTCCGAGAGTAATTCAAGACTATTGCGATTTCCCAACGCCACATCCAAAATGAGCAAAGACCATGATGCTTGACCAATCTTGCTCAATAATTCCCGATCAGACCCGACCTCATCTACACTGGCATCCGGAAACGCATCGGTAATAATACGACACAACCCAGATCGCACAATTGCATGATCGTCAGCCAATAGGATGCGCATCTTTAGCCTCCTGAATACTTTCATTAGGAACAGTTACCGATAGAATAGTTCCTTGCTCCGCTGCGCTTTCAATCGACAGGTGGCCGCCTATCAGCAATGCTCGTTCGCGCATGCCTTCGATACCAAGCGACTTTGCGCTTTTAAGCATCTTAGGAGCAACTCCCCTGCCGTCGTCTTTTATCCTAAGACATACCTCCTTCTCTGTCTGCGTCAAACTAACCTCGACAATACTTGCATCGGCGTGGCGCACTACGTTGGTAAGCGCCTCTTGCAGGATGCGAAAGAGCGTTATTGATACAAATTCTGCCTCAGCGAGATCAATGCTTTCGAGATCTACTTGCACAACGAGCGCAGTTCGTTTTTCTATTTCGCGGGCTTGCCATTCTATAGCTGCGTTTAACCCCATTTTGTCCAACACGCTTGGACGCAGTCTGGATGAGATTTTTCTAACAAAATCTATAGAATTGTTAATCTGCTCGGTCATCGCTTGCACACCCGTTTTAAGTGCCACTGCACAAGGAGGCATTTCGGCATGTGACTCACAACACAACTGCAATCGCGTTAGATCAATTTTTAGTGCGGTTAGCGTCTGGCCAATCTCGTCGTGCAACTCGCGCGAAATTCGTGCCGCCTCTGCCTCCCTCGTCATTTGTAGCCGATGAGACAGCGCCCTCAATCTTGTTTGCGCCTTCATCGTTTCGCTGTGTTGAGCTGCCAGAGAATCCGCTAACTCATTAAAAGTCCTTGCAAGTGTTGTAAATTCATTCTGTCCTCTTGGCGTTTTCACCCGTACCGAAAGATCGCCCTCTCCCAATCGCTCGACAGCGCGCGTAAGCGAGCGAAGACCTCTTAGAATTCCAAACTCAGCAGCAAGAAAGACGGCAATTATAGTAAATAATGTGAGAAACGATAGACCCATAAGCGTCCGATAAAAAATCGTATTAATCTGATTTACTACCCGGTCGTATGGCAAGCTCACTGCAACATATACTCCTGGCGCCCCAGCAAGAGCGGCGGCCATAAAATAACGCCTAATGCCCGGTTGTATTTCAATCATCTGACCGCCATGCGACGCAGCAAGTCCGGCAATATTAGGAATGCTCATGTCGTGGACATTTACAGGCGGCAAGTTGGTTTGGGAACCATAGGCTACCACTTGACCGCGTCGATCTGTAACAATCAAAGAAAAGCCATCTGGCAGTATGTGCTCAGTTTCGATCTCCGATAACCAATTCAAGTTGAGACCTGTAAAAAGCACCGCAAATATCTTTCCTTTCACATCGCGAACAGCATAGGCATGGTTTAACGTTGGGCGTCCAAAAATTGGCGAAATCAGATACGTTCCAACCACCACGTCCTCTGAATACATAGCCGCGCCATAAGCGGGATTGTTCTGCCAACTCTGATCGCTCGCCATAGGATATGCGCTCTGAAGCACCTCTCCATTTGCCGACAAAACGCCAATATTGGCAAGCTGCGGATGTCCGGCGAGCAGGGCTTTAAGGAGGTCTGGATCGGCGATAATCGGAGACTCGCGTCCTTCGCTAGCTAGTTTTTTCCCTAACCAAAGAAGCAACTCCCTAGCGCCACGAATCTGATGAGCATGTTCCCGACTTGCTAAACTCATTAGGTGAAACGCATCTCGCTGCGTGCGCGCAAGAGCATTGCTGCGCTCGCTCTTTGCCACATAAAATGCAAACAACATAGCTGGCAAGGTAGAGAGGCAGATTAGAAATAATAGTCGCCCCTGGAGCGATGAGAAGTACCCGCAAAAGGAGCCTACGCACTTTTTAGCATTCGATGATCCAAATCTGTTCGAACTCTGCACCTAAAGCTTTCCTTCACAATACTCTCCAATTACTCCATCGGCGTGAGATATGTCGGCTTCTCCGCGGCAATTTTGGCAAATAGGTAGGCCTTACTCATGTCAAAAGTCGATTGAACATCGTCTCCCTGCCCTATTTCTTTAACCAAGAAACGCTTAGTGATGCCGCGCCTTGCGGAATACTCGTCTAGCAAATAAAAAAATCTTCGCGCCTGCCGCGTGCTCATGATATCCGGTTTAACGTAAATGGAAACATCCGACTTCACGAAGCGCTCTACATCTATATTAACATCCGGTGCATACAAGTTGTTTTTGACTCCCTGCGGATAAGGAAGGTTCGGATCAGCTTGCGTAAATGATGTAAGACTATAAGCCGCGCGCGCAACGCGATCCGGATATGCCATCACTATCCTTTGAGCAAAATCGCCACCTCCACCGTAACCAAAGAAAAAAATCTCCCTCGTTTCTAGCTCAATATCGGTCTTTAGGTGTTCGATTATCTCAAACAAACGCTTGTCCGTGCGCTCCCCGCGATAGTTAAAATTAGAATATTCTGGATACGTCATGTTATCGAAGTACGGCACCAATACCGCCATGCGACGTTCCAATGCTTCCTTTTGACACATATTGAAGAGATTCTCGATCTGCAGATCATAGTCGTGTATGCAGACTAATAGACGCGGCGACGGCTGATATTTAAAGCGATAATACGGGACGTAAAAGAAAAACGGAGTCCCACGATAATACGCCAAAACCTTCTTGCCACGAGCGATGCCGGAATCCGTGCGATCAGTATCCGGCATCTTTCCAGATCGCTTTAACGCCCACTTGATAGCGCTACGAGCACCTAATGATTTCGTCTTCTTCAAAATAGTTTGCAGGGCATACCTCGCTGGCCCATTACCAATGCGCCCCAAGGCCGACGCAGCTCGTAGCTTTGCTTCGTCGTTAGAACTATTGCTCAAAATATCCGATAGAATAGAGACGACAAGTCCATGCTTAATATAACCCAATGAATCAATTGCCGCCAAACGCACCGGCCACTTGCCATGCTGAATTTCAAAGCGAAGCGCTTTCACAGCACGATCATCTGCAAGTTGACCGAGAATTTCAACCAGCGTAACCTTTGCCTCTAAGCTTCCACCACCTTCAAGCGCTTTAACTAACTTGGGCAAATCGCTTTTTTTTGCATGACTCTTTAATGCAAGCCCGACCTCGACAGCCTTATCGTCATTTTCGACCATAAGCCGATCGATTAATCCACTCACGAGTTCGTCGTGCTTTTTGTTCTCCGCCAAATCGGCGACACTATTGGCATCAGGAGTCTCAACTATATCATGAACATTTATTTCAGCAGACTGTGCCAAGCAATCACCTAGCAACGCACACTGAAAAATCAAGACCCCTCGCAACGTGTGGAAAAAAAGTTTTTCTATCATCGCTTACCAGTTTAAACCGTTTCCAAAAAGTAAGTTAAATATTTTACTTTTTGGAAACGGTATTTGTTGTTTATTGGCAAGTGCTTACGCACTTGCTGTTTATACCGTTTACAAAAATCCTTTTTTAAATGATATAAACGAGCTAACGAACTTTAGATGCACTCTTAGGAGAGCGCTGTCATCTCCATCAATTTTTTAACATCGCAATTTAACCGTGGACCAATTTGACTTACTACCTTGCTGGCCAAAAAACACGCTAATTCAGCAGCCTTGTCTGCCTTCCAACCTCGCGTGAGTCCGTAAAGAAAACCACCTGCAAACATGTCACCTGCACCGGTTGTGTCTATAGCATTAGTCTTAACAGCAGGAATAAAAAACTCCTCGCCCGCATAAAATACCCGTGCTCCTCTCTCGTGTAACGTCATTGCGACATTGGGGCAAGCTGATTTTAACGCTGCAAAACTGCGAATCTCATCATCTTCTCTAGCGAAGGCAGCCGCCTCATTGCGATTGGCAAAAATTAGATCAGCTTGAGCAACCGCCGCAGAAAGCGGCTCCCTAAAGGCATCGACGATAAAACCATCTGCAAACGAAACAGCGATGCGCGTTTGGCTACGCTTTGCCGCTTTAATGGCTTTAGAAACCACTTGCTGGCCCTTTTCGGATGAAAACAAATATCCCTCGACATATAGCCACCGAGCATCCGCTATATGCTCCTCACTTACGTGCTCTGGTCCAAAATTACTACTGGCCCCTAGATGAGTATTCATGGTTCTCTCCGCATCTGGAGTAATCAAAATCACACATGTTCCAGTGCTTTCTCGTTCTCGAGGTTTTACGTGCAGGGAAACTCCCAAATTTGCCATTTCACCTTGATAAAACTTTCCAAAACCATCGTCGCCAACCATGCAACCATACCCCACCCTGCCTCCAAGCTGCGCTATAGCAATAGCCGTGTTTGCAGCCGAGCCACCACTAGCTTGATTAACATCATGCGCATAAAAATACTCTATAATATCTTGCTGCTCACTTACCTCCACAAGCTTCATGCCGCCCTTAACCAGCTTAAATCGATCAAGATCTTCATCCGAAACTCTTAACTGAAGATCCATTATTGCATTACCTACTCCGTAAACATCGAATTTTCTCATTTTAATAATCCTTAATCCTCCAGCGTCTCATCAATATACTGTGTGCGAGGTGTTTTTCGATACGTCCATAAATCTCTCACAAGAACAGCAAATATATCAATGAATTATAGAGACAAAAATACTGCTGTCATTCTTAGGTTTATTGCACTCGATCGCTGGAAAGCGCTTTTTGGCGAGTTAAAAAACCAATCTCGCCAAGACTTCGACCAGAGACTTGGGATTTCCGCTATAATTAACGCCGTCTTGATTTCAACTATCCCAATAATTTTCGTGTTTCTAGATACTTACAACACACGTAAGACTGCTATGCATTTACCAACCATTGCCTTTGGAACATGCGCTGTCATGGCAATATGGCTTAAGTGGCGTTACAAACTATCCCACTTAGCCAGCACAAAAAACTACAAAGAGCTCCTAAGTCTAACGCATACAGCCGTAGCTGCCGGCTGTATCCCAGCCGTTCTACTAATGGTTTTTGCGCCTGAACTCCTGACTCAGAGACGAGAGCTCGTAACGGCTGCTGCATCGCCACTGGCAAGTGATGCACCGCTCAGCATATGGGCCTTACTGTCGTCTGTCATCATAGTTGTGCTAATCGCCGCTTGGGTGGCTATCACCGAGGAGACAATCTTTCGCGGTCTATTAATCAGCGTAATCAGGCGAGCCAACTTTTTTGCTAAACAATCGACTAATGATTTAATGGCTGTCACTCTTAGTGCCATGCTGTTTGGATTAGCTCACTATCCAACGTGGGGCATAATTCCTACGATAGCAATGCTTGGCTTGGGAATCGGCTTTGGGATCGCCTACATTGCGAGTGGCGAGCGATTAATTTTTGTAATGATATACCATTTCCTATTCGATAGCCTAAGTATTTTAGTGAGCTTATTAATTTAAATTGGCCCCTTAGTACTGCGAGCAGTGCTCAAGCAGCGATACCGTCACTTCGAATCTGCATCCTAAGTAATGAATTAATAAAACAATTGCTCGCTAACTGGCAGCGGCTTGCTTGGAAAAAACTCGACGTGGAAGAAAGACCAATATACTTGCGCAGTGATCTAATAACTAGACAGCTGGATCACGCTACTTTATTTGGCGTCGGCGCTGCCTTTGGTCTAGTGGTTCTTGCCATTGCCCTAGGTGGTGGCGGCAGATCGTTTTTCGATCTTAACAGCATATTAATCGTCGGCGGTGGAACCATTGGAGTAACGCTAATTAACTTTCCTCTAGGGGATTTTCTAAAAACGCTCACTCTCTTAAAAACTGCCTTGGTTTACGAAAGGGCTTCGGGCATTCACCGCCTAAAAAAACTCGTCGATATGGCGCGAAGAGTAAGGGCAGACGGTGCCCTAGCTATTGAAGACGAGATGTTTAAGGAAGCAGATCCATTTATGCAAAAGGCCATGGGGTTGCTCGCCGACAATAACAAGGCAGAAGAAATTCGTCGAACGCTCGAAATAGAACTCACCTTTTTAGATGATCGACATCGACATGGCTCGCAACTCTTTCAGACAATGGGCACTATTTCGCCAGCCATGGGTCTGATTGGAACCCTTATTGGGCTAGTGCAAATGCTCTCTCACTT
Organism: Deltaproteobacteria bacterium; assembly: GCA_020845775.1. Lineage (NCBI taxonomy): Bacteria > Pseudomonadati > Myxococcota > Myxococcia > Deltaproteobacteria bacterium. The sequence goes on along the minus strand of JADLFC010000041.1, from coordinate 9,527 downwards.
AGACGATCCCTCGCAAATTGGCCCAGCAATGGCAGTGGCGCTGCTCACAACTTTTTATGGTGCAATGGCTGCGAATATCGTCTTTTTGCCATTAGCAGGTAAGCTGCGAGCGAAAAGCAAAAAGGAAATGCTCATTAAGGAAATGACGATCGAAGGTTTGGTTTGCATAAGCGAGGGACTTCATCCGCGAATTATAGAACAGCGCTTACTAAGCTTCTTACCTCCAGAAGAACGAAGCTCAGATTACGACTAAGGCACGTTTCAAATGACTGAAGAAGATCACTTTACTGTTCCCTTTACGAGCCTCACAACTATCTTGCTGTGCTTTTTTATTTTTCTAACCTCAATTGCCGTACCCGATTTAGTGCGCAAAAAACAATTGTTGAAGTCGCTCTCTAATCAATTTTCTACTTCCCACGACTCACATTTACCTTTCTCGTCCGAACAAACTAAACACTATGACATTCCCATTCCAGAGCTGGCCATTGGCTTCCCTCAACTGAATTTTTCCACTCGCTATAGCACTATAGCCGATACCGCTGAGGCACTTGATGCAGAAGTATTGCGCTTCGATGATCGATTTGTAATTAGCATCGCGGGAGAAGCTCTATTTAACAGCGGCGATGAGCAAATGAACGCTCAGTTCATTCCAACACTTGAAACTATAGCAAGAAACGTACGACAACAGAGGCTGCGCCTACAAATCGAAGGACACACCGACGATCGCCCCATTTCCTCCCCACGATTTAAATCCAACTGGGAACTCTCTATCGCTAGAGCTGTCTCAGTGCTTAGATTTTTTATCGATAAAGGTGTGCCAGCAGACAAACTGACCGCTAGTGGAAGAGCCCAATATCAACCAATCGCGGATAACACTACCGAGGAAGGACGTGCAAAAAACCGTCGAGTAGTTCTCATCATACAGGAGTAAAAGCCACATGGTTTCTCCTATGGCACTCACTCATGTCGGAACACGCATCGGCACTCAAAAAGCAAAAGCATCTGTTTCACTTAAGGAGCTCGAAATTCACCACATCTCTCCTAGTGCCTGGATGGTAACATTTTCGGATTTGCTCACTCTTCTACTTACCTTTTTTGTCATGCTCCATGCCATGTCGTCTATTGATAACCAACAAATCATTCTGAAACTTAAACATTTTTCCAAACATCAACTAGAGCAAGCTAAGGAAGCTATAGGCAAAGGTGGAAATGACCTCATGGACAAGATCGACGCGGCCATACCAAGTTCAAGGAACGAAAAGACTCAGCTAACAGCACGCGTGGCCTCTAAACTACAAGGTGCTTTGGGAGCGCCCAACGCTAAGTCAGCCGCCGGCAACAATTTAAAATTCGCAAACGATATTTATCTTCGTTCCACTAGCGATAATGGCAGCCTCTTACTACTTGGAGCTAGCACGTTCCCAATGGCTAGCGATGAGTTGTCATTTTCCGCAAAAGAAGCAGTAATTGCCATTAGCAGAGCACTAAGCGGCAAAAAGGTGAGCATTAGCGTCAACGGTCATACCGATAGCACGCCCATCAACAATTCGCGCTTTGCTTCAAACTGGGAGCTATCTGCTGCCAGAGCTATTGCAGTGGTGCGACAAATGATTGACGCTGGCATAGATCCAAATCTTATTTCCGCAGTTGGCTATGCCGATACTAAGCCACTTATTGATGACAACTTAGCACAATACCGTCATCAAAATAGAAGAGTCGAAATATACGTCGCTCCAACTGAACAGGATGGAAAGAAAAAAGAGAAAATTTCAAATTGATAAAGGTAGTTTCAATCATGCACGCTAAATTTGCCTTGATTATTAACGACTTAGTTGCTTCACTGAGTTTGAGACTCAAAGGCAGTTTACACCGGCAATAACAATATCAAAGGTACCATGTCTGCAGAAGAAAAAGAGGCACAAGAAAAGACTGACGCTGCCCCAGCTAAAGGTGGCAGCAAAAAGCTCATTATAATCATACTAGCAGTACTATTATTGCTAGCCATAGCCGGAGCTGGCGCGTTTTTCGCATTAAGTGGATCAAAGCACGAGGCGGGCGAAGACGGGGAGGAGGAAGAAGAAGAGGGGGAGGAAGGCTTAGAGGAGCTACCAGGCGCAGTTTTTCCTTTAGAGGTTTTTATAGTGAACTTGGGCGTGAAGGGGAGTTTTTTAAAGGCGTCTATTCAACTTGAGTTTGTGGAACCAGAACTTCCTCCGACTCTCGATAACGACGTCCCGAAACTTCGCGACGCCATTATTAAAGTCATGAGTAGCAAAACCGCTACAGAGATCTTAACAGCCGAAGGAAAAGAGCAGCTTAGGAATGACATTAAGGATGTCGTAAATGAAACAATCGGTGGCGAAGAGGTGCTACAGATATATTTTACTGAGTTTATTATTCAGTAGCGCGAGCTAGCCCTACGGGCAGTTGAGGAAAAGGCATTACCCTTGTTGGCGAGCAGTTGACGGGTTATTTGAATAACTAGGTTATCTTATGAACCAGGTTTTAAGTCAGGACGAAATTAATGCGCTTCTACGCGGTCTATCAGACGGAGAGATAGAACCCGAGGACACGGCAGCAGAGTCAAAAGATCAGAGTGGAGCGCGCCATTACGATCTTGCGAGCCAAGAGAGGATCATTCGTGGGCGAATGCCCACCATGGAACTAATTCACGACCGCTTCGCGCGCGCTTTTCGCACCGGTCTCTCCAAATTTTTAGGCCGCTCCTGCTTTATCAATGTTGGCGGAATTGAAATTGTAAAATTCGGCCTCTTCATGAAAAAGCTTCCTCTCCCATCGAGTTTGCACATTTACCGCATGCCGCCACTACAGGGCTATGCGCTCTTAGTAGTATCGACCCCTCTAGTGTTTGGCATAGTGGACAGCCTTTTTGGCGGAACAGGCGCGGGTAAAGTTAAGATAGAAGGCCGAGAATACACTTCGATAGAAACGCGGCTGATCGGCAAAGTCGTGATGATGGCACTTGAAATTCTAAAGGACGCCTGGGCGCCTATTCACCCAGTAGATTTTATATATGTGCGCTCCGAGTTTAATCCTTTGGCAATAGCCATAGTGCCTCCTACCGACGTCGTAATTATCGTGACCATTGAAGTCGAACTTGAGCAGGAAAGCACATCAATTACCTTTTGCACACCCTATTCTACTATCGAGCCTCTTAGGCAAAAGCTTTCAACCGGCTTTCAGAGCACCCGCCTAGAGGTAGACACAAGTCTATATCGCAGGATGGAGCGCAATCTTCGCGCCTCTGAAACACACTTAAGCGTAGAACTCTGCCACGGCGAGATGAAGGCTAAGGATCTAGTAGCCCTTAAGGTTGGCGACATAATTCCGCTTTCTAGCAATCCCACCGATGAGGCTCTCATAAAAGTGGAAGGCATTCTAAAGTATAAGGGTTATGTCGGCACCTATCGCGGAAGTCGAGCAGTGCGCGTAAGTGGTGCCGCAAACGACGAGATTGCGATGTAGGAGATTGTGTTAACAGCGCGAGGGAATGAGCAATGAGCGACGATACAGAAAGCATTGTTGAAGATGTGGTGGACGCCGCCGAAGGGGTTTATCGGGCGACAAAGGCGGCGGGCCCAACATCTCGCAATATGGACTTCATACTTGACGTAACACTTCAAGTGTCAGTCGAGGTTGGCCGCTGCCGCATGACTATTCAAGACCTTTTGCAACTTGGCCAAGGTTCAGTAATAGAGCTGGAAAAACTTGCCGGCGAGCCTTTAGACATATACATCAACAATCGCCTCATAGCACGCGGCGAAGCGGTAATAGTAAATGAGAAGTTTGGCGTTCGCGTAACGGATATTATCTCTCAACAAGAGCGCATTGAAGAGTTGAGGTAGGCTTTTACTTTCAAACACTCGTCTTATGGAGCAGAAAGAAGTGAATATTCGATTACTAGTCGCCATAAGAAGCTTTGCCGATTGTGCCCTCATGTACAGTTTCGTCATAATACTCTCGATGTATCTTGCTTTGCCGCAACTAGCACTGGCCGATAGTCAATCACAATCCTCACTAGCGATGCACGACGATGCTCATGTTAAGACCTTACAGACCACGGACTACAGTGCGGTGGGAAGCAATTTAACTCCCATCGGCGAAAGTGCGCGCAATGTGGCCAAGGGCTTGGCCTACGCCATAGCGGTTTTGGCTCTAATAACCACAGCATTTTCTCGACTACGAAAAAAATGTGGCACATCAGGCGAATCTCAAATTGCCATCACCTGCAGGATGCCCATAGGCCCAAGAAGTGCATTGCTCTTAGTTGAGGTTAAGGGACAATCCTACTTAATAAGCAACACAGCAGACAGCATCAATCTAATTGCCGATCTTAGCCAAACAACTACTTTTTCTCAGACGATACACGACCTGATTACAGACAGCAGTGCTTTCGCTCCCGCTAATGCCCAACTTGCAAATTCCAAAGCCAAGGGGTAACAGCGTGTCGCCAAGAAACTACTTCACATTGGCATCACCCGCGGCATTTTTGATATTACTCTATTCGCCTAGCGCCTATGCCGAATCAGCCGTACCTTTTATTTCCATTAACGCTGGCAGCACTGGAGACTTAACAAATAGCGAGGTGTTTTCTGGTCTTAAACTCTCCTTTCTCCTAAGTGCGTTAGTCTTTATCCCATCTCTCTTGATGACGATGACGTGTTTTACGCGCATTGCCATAGTTTTAGCGTTAACTAGACAAGCCATGGGAACTGCTCAAACACCTCCTAACCAGATTCTGCTTGGATTAGCGCTTTTTCTTACGTTTGCAATCATGGGTCCAATTTTTACTACAATTTATGATGATGCCGTGGTTCCCTATACTGAGGATAAAATAGACCATAAGCAAGCCTTACACGATGCGTTTACGCCATTAAAGACATTTATGTTAAAGCACACTCGCGAACAGGATCTAGAACTGTTTGTGGAAGTCACGCGCACGACCTTGCCAGAGTCGCCGCAGCAACTGGGCCCATCGGTTGTCATACCAGCCTTCGTTTTAAGCGAGCTTAACTCGGCGTTTCAAATTGGGTTTTTGATCTTTCTTCCATTTCTAATTCTCGACATGATCATCTCCTCGATTCTCACATCGATGAGTATGATTACGTTGCCGCCAACTATAATATCGCTACCGATAAAACTCATGCTCTTTGTCGTAATCGACGGCTGGCATCTCATTATTGGCAATTTAATCAGCAGTTATCACTTGTAGGGATATATATCTATGGACATAGAGGACTTCATTCGCATTTCGAGCTTTGGAATTCAAACAGCCATCGTTGTATCCGCTCCTGTATTGTTGCTGGGGTTAGTTGCCGGGGTAAGTATCAGCATAGTGCAAGCTGCGACACAAATTAACGATTCTGCGCTGGCCTTTATTCCGAAAATTCTTGCAACTGTGGCAGCCTTGTTCTTTTTTGGCTCATGGATGATTTCGAAGATGGCATATTTTGCTACCTTTGCATTAAACCAAATTCCTCAAGTTACGACATAGCATTAAAGTGACAGAACTCTTAAGTGATTCATTAGATCTCTCTATTCTCTGGACGTGGTTTTTGCTTCTAGTGCGCGCTAGTGCGTTACTTTGGGTGCTTCCGGGTATTGGTACGAGCGAAGTTCCGGACATGATTCGCGGCTCTGTAGCAATAGTTTTAAGTGCCGCAATTGCCTTAGCCTGCGACAGAGCACCGATGCCAAGCAATTTAATTGATGGCGGCTTGATGGTAACAGTAGAATTTATGCTGGGTTACTTATTGGGGGCCATACCGCTTTTTATTTTGAGTGGGCTAGCGGTATCGGGACAGGTCACGAATGGCGCCATCGGACTCGGTCAGGCCAATATGATCGATCACTCGCTAGGAGAGCAGGTATCGGTACTATCTAAAATCGAAATGACAATAGGAACAATAATCTTTTTATTGATCGATGGCCATCACGCGGTCATTCGCGCATTTGCAGGCATAGACGGAAACGTGAGACTTGGTACCTTTACGACTGACATGTCAACGGCTGACATCTTGATTGACCGATTTCGAGCTACGTTTGAGCTTGCCGTAATTACGAGCGCGCCGATATTAGTAACTTTGCTAGTAACAAACTTTGTCCTGGGCTTACTGACCAAGGCCGTACCGCAAATAAACATCTTCATAATAAGCCTACCCTTAACGATTGGCGTTGGCCTATATATTATTGCCTTCACTTTCCCGGGCTTAACAGAAAACGTGGTTCAAGAATTCCAGCTATTAGAGGAATTACTTGTGACACTTGTAACTAAATAAACGATAACATCATGGCAGTATCACGCACATGTAAAACAGGGCAAAACACCTGAACCTTATGGCTCACAACTCACGTCACTGTTATACCGTTTCCAAAAAGTAAAATATTTAACTTACTTTTTGGAAACGGTATAGATGATCCCAATCTAATAGACACTTATAAGAAGCGTTTTAATGTTGACGATCCAAATCAAATGCGAATTTTTGGTGTCGAACGCGAATTTCCATATTACTTGACCAAAGCGGGAATTGATGTTGTAAGGCTTAATACCGCACTAAGCAATATTATAGGCAAGGAAAATGACGTAAATTTACGTAATGAACTTGCAGCGAAAAGCTTTTTCTTTCTTCATGGCCTTACGCAAAGTGAGTACTCAAAAGAAGCGTGGGGAAAAATCAATAGAAATTGCATTCTTCATGATAAGACCAAAGAACTTGTGGGAGAAATTGATACACTAGTTAAAGGCTCCTACGGTGGCTGGGAACAGGAAAATCTAGCAGTGCAAAAAGTCGTGAAAAAACTAGACATAGATGACTGTAGGGAGCTCTTAACCATTGCTAAGGAGTATGCACGAGCAATGGGACAGTTGGCCGAAACTAAATACAAGCATCAAGAAAAAGTTCCCAACCTTGATTCTTTTTTCGAGACTGTTAGTGATCCAGCAAACAATCAGGTCGGAATGACGTTTCTTGCTGACGTCGCCGTTCATTGGCGAAACCAGTTCTTGGCAGATAATATAAAGGAGATTTGCAAAAAGGCCGGTCAGGAACAGAAGCCAGTTGTCGTTTGGATAGGAGCTTTCCACGCCGAAGAGTTAAAAGAGATTCTTCAAGCAGATCCTTTCTTTGCAAATACCAAAATTGATCTACCTGGCATGGATCCGAAGGATCTGTAAAAAAACGAACTAACCAAGACATCATCTGACACTTTAGATATAGTCAAAGTTATGAAGATGCCCTAATAGGGGATCGTTCTGTCGGATAAACCGAGGCGAGGATCCAAAAAAAAGATCGACGTTCTACAGTTACAACTCTGCCACTTAACTTAGCCACTCAATTGCCGGCGCAGAAAAAAACTCCTCAAGAGGAATTCCAGTTGTTCCAACAAGTAATGTTTTTGCTTGGGGGTATTGCTGTTTAAATGCTTCTAAGCCGCTTGTCTTTCGCAGGCGCCCGCTTTTTACCTCTATCCCAAAAATCTTATCGCCACCCTGAACGACAAAATCAACTTCTTTATCGCCCTTTCGCCAATAGCTTATGTGCCAGGAGGTTTTGGAAAGCGAGTTATAAAAATGCGCTCCGACGGCATTTTCGATTAACCAGCCCCATTTGTCGGGGAACTGCAACACTTGCTTAAATGTTTCGACTGAAGGGGCGCTAATTAAGGCATTGTTTAGCAAAATTATTTTTGGACTACTTGCCCGCTTGCGCGCTACCCCCTTTGAAAAGAGTTCTAAGCCTACTACTAGATAAGAACTTGCAAGAAGTCTTAGATATTCCGCTAGAGTAGTCGTATTTCCAGCGTCTTGAAGCTGGCCTAGCATTTTGTTGTAAGAAATGATGCGAGCATGGCAGGTTGTAGATAAGCCGAATAGCTGGCGCAATAAAGCGGGCTTGTTAATCCTTTGTAGCTGAAGGACATCGCGCGCAAGGACTGTTTCAATTAATGAATCATTTACGTAATGCTTCCATTTATCTTCGTCATCGCAAAAATCTGCCGCCCCCGGATAACCTCCAAAATAAAGCCACTTATCAAGCGACCAGCCAAACGCACTTTTCATTTCACTCCAGGTCCAATGCGTAAAGTGATAGCTAAAAAAGCGTCCGGCAAGACTCTCCGTAAGGCCATAAGCAAGCAGTAAAGCAGATGAACCTAGCACGAGCACAGTTAGAGGAAGTTTGGCGTTGCGATCCTCATCCCATAAGCGCTTTACTTCCTCACTCCAATTGGCAATTTTTTGAATCTCATCGAGAATTAACAATGCAGGTTTTACCGCTGCTAACTTTCGTGCCCTATGCCAATGCATCGTTATCCACTCTGCCTTATGTGGCAGGGGCGAGTCGGCAGACTCATAAATATGAGGCCATTCCAATGCCTCGACTATCTGTCTTGCCGCAGTAGTCTTTCCTACCTGTCGCGGCCCGATAATGGCGCGAATTAGCGGTTTATCGCCGCGAATATCGCTTAAAATCTTATCAATGACGGCTCGTTTAATCATTTTTTCCTGGCAATATCAAATAGTTACTGCTACTACTCAGTGCTTGAGTATTTTTACTCAGTCATTGAGTATTCTTGCCAGACTCCAAAATGTCAACGATTTTCTTGGACTCTCACCTCGGGCTAGGTTCAATAGCGAAATGTTTGCTGCAAAAGCAGTTACCTAATTTGTAAGCGATTACTTCTTAGACCATGTGGAATCAAGTTGTCGCCATATTCCTAACAACCGTGTTGGCATAGTAGAAAAGCTTTTTAGTCCAAGAGGCTCTATTTCTCAGGGAATTATCGCACGTGGCGGTGAGGCCGGTTATCAGCCATGGATCCTCCGCGGCGGCTGGCACCTCATGTTTCCCTTCATTTATCGCATTCATAAAGTGCCGTTAGTAACCATACCGCAAGGATCGATTGGGTATGTATTTTCCAGAGATGGCTTTTCGCTTTCGCCTGAACAGACACTTGCTTCTAATACGCAAGCAAACGATTTTGAGAATGTCCTGCATTTCCTGGAAAACGGTGAACAAAAGGGCCACAGCGCAAAGTGCTCCGCGAGGGAACCTATGCCATTCTCTCTGGCTCTTACCAAATATAACCAAACAAATCTCACCTCACTTTAGGCGGAACGATTTCGGCAGCCGCTTTAAGCAGCTCATAACACAACATCGTAAAGTCCTTCTCCGGAAGGGCGTAATAATTGTGAACGCTATCGTTTCGCGCATTAAGACATCGTATCCATACTTCCGGTTCGGATATCATAGACAATCTTGCAGCAGCTCTAATTGCCGCTTTTGGCGAGGGGGCATCTAAACCTTCATCTTCCACTCGGCGCTTAAGCTCTTTCCATCCATACTCAATTAGCACTTCAAAGGCTTTGGTTATGAGTAGCAATTGAAGTTTGTTATCGAGTTTCTCGTCATGGCCATAAACTGCCAGCGCCTTTTCAAGCATTTCTCTCGCTTCTTCAAGATTGCTCTTTTTTTCTAACGCCATTTATATACCCACATATGTAAGCA